>NZ_JAMBMW010000040.1:0-5050 GCF_024208055.1 Candidatus Nebulibacter yamunensis | reverse complement strand
CCCAATTGAGCATTATTGGTTTAAGATTAAGCATTTAGTTAGAAAATATAGAAGAAAATTTGAAAACATTACAGACGCCCTAGCTTATGTGCTAAAAACTGTCTCAACCTCTTTTGCCTAAGCTATAGCATTAACTTGTCTTTGATATTCATAAATACATTTTTCATATTTTTCTTTACATTAGTGATTAAAGTCAGACCTTTTTCAGGGAGTATTGCTATAGTATAACCGATATTAGTAAGATTTTTGGGAGAGTTGGCAAAAGATAGATATAAAATTATTCTGTCCTTTCATAAAGTTGCCAATACTCTCAAAACATGCCTAATTATCGCTACTACATCTTTTACATTTTGTATTCATAATTTACCTTTTGGGACTTCTTTAACATCATTTTAGCAAATTATCTATTTTTTATAGCAACGCTCCCCCTTATTATTCTGGCTTTCAAATCTGCTACCCAATAGAAGCAAACATGGTGTAAAGAGCAGTGTGAGTAATGTAGCAAATGCAAGCCCCCCTGAGATAGAAGCAGAAAGCTGCCTCCACCACTGACTTGAAGGAGCATCGTATAATATTTCAAAATTAAAGAAATCTATACTAAGACCAATAACCATTGGTATAAGGCCGAGAATCGCCGTTGAAGCCGTCAATAAAATCGGCCGGACCCTTTGCGCACCAGTCATCAATAGGGCCTCCTTCACAGCAACCCCCTCCCTTCTAAGATGCTGGTATGTATCCACAAATATTATATTGTTATTCAATACTATCCCAGCCAAGGCTATGATACCTATTCCGCACATTACAACCCCAAACGGCTGCAACGATATGATCAATCCGAGTAATACCCCAATTGTAGATAAAAATACCGCACTCATTATAACAAGCGAATGGTATACGCTGTTAAATTGCAACAGCATCACAACAAACATCATTAGTAGTGCAACCAGAAATGCTTTCATCAAAAACATACCTGATTCCTTCTGATCCTTATCATCCCCCTCGTAACTCACATTTATCTTTTCTGGCAAATTAGAGCTTATAATTGTTTTGATCTCTTGCAACTTTTTATCAGCTACAATACCAGGTACAACATCAGATTTTATGGAAACTGTAATCCTCTTATCGACACTGTATATATTTTTCACCTCTGGTTTTGGTTCTATTCTTGCTAAAGCTGTTAGTGGAACACTTGTTCCGTCATATTTTACCACAAATATGTTTTCCAATGTAGACAGCGTTCTCTTTTCTTGAGGAACTCTCAAGTAGACACCTACTTCATCATCCATATCATATGGCATATAAGATGATATCTTCAACCCATTTGTAATAAGTTGGACAGTGTTACCAAGAGAATTTATATCAACTCGATACATTGCAGCCTTTTGCCTATCAAAAATCACATCCCACTCTATAGACGGTAGCGATAATGAGCTTTCTATGTACCTAAGCCCTGCAACACCTTCAAGTTGCGCCTCAAGCTTTTTAGCATACGAGCTTAAGAGCTCATAATCATTAGAGCTAAGATTGATAGCGATCGGCTTTGAGCCACCAGGCCCTTTCTGCGCTTTCAGTATTTGATATTTGATTCCGCTCATGTCGGAAATCCTAGCACTGATATCATCAAATATCTTTGCAGCCTTCCTTCTAATTTTCCAATCCGTTAGCTCTATATTAAGTACCGCAATTGTGTTATCATTTGTACCATTTTTTTCAGAACCAAAACTTCCACTCTTTGCATAAAAAACTTTAATATCTTTTATATCAAACAACCTATTTTCAACTTCTTGCAATATCGTATCTCTTTGATAAATAGACAAATTACCACTACTTTCAATTGTAATAGTTGCAGAAGACGGCTCAACATTTGGAAAAAATTCTGCACCTACACCCAATGCGAAAAAAATTGTTGGGATAACAACTAGTACCGCCAGCGAACATAATAGAAATTTTTTTGGATGATCGAGGATCGAATGCAATACACTAACATATTTTTTGAGCAACCCCTTCATATTTTCTATATCTACACGATCCGAGGCCTCTAATAACTCGGCCTTTTTCTCATTAATTCTATAAGGCTTCATCAAAGAGCCTATAGAAGGCTGGAAGAGCAGCGCAAATAATAAAGAGTTAGTTAAAATGATTATAACAGTTATAGGCATAAACTTCATGAACTGCCCAACTATCCCAGGCCAGAAAAGAAGTGGCAAAAACACTATTAATTTTACAACTGTGGAGCTAATTATTGGCCAAAACATCCTAGTTGCCGCCTCTATAAATGCCTCTTTAGGCGCAGCACCTCCCACCATCTTTCTATCAGCATATTCGCTGACCACTATTGCATCATCAACTATCATCCCAACAGTGAGTATTAAGCTAAAAAGCACTACTATATTAAGTGTATACCCAACAGCACTGATTATTAATATTCCACATAAGAATGACGTAGGTATAGAGATTGAAACAAGGAGTGCTGGCTTAGGGCCTATTGCGATCATTATTACAACCATTACTAACAACCCAGCCAGTATCAAGCCATTTTCTAGCTCTAAAACCATATCTTTAATATTTTGAGATTCATCACCAAAAAATATTAAATTAAGATTTGCAGGGAAAAGATTTGCATCTTCCTTTATTACGGTTTTGACCTCTTGAACAGTTTCTATAATATTAGCCCCTACCCTTTTAGAGATATCAAGAACAACGGCGGATTTCCCATTGACCCTAGCTATATTTTGCACATCCTCATAAGACCTCCTGATCTCTGCAACATCACCAAGGGTTATCACACCATTTTTTCCAGCCTTAATTGGAATCGCAGAAAGCTCTGCAAAATTCTTAATTAAACTCGGTATCTTAATTGAAAATTCACCGCCATTATTTCTGAGTGTACCAGCTGCCACAAGAGTATTGTTTGATGAAATAATGCGTGACAAATCCTGTGTTGAGATACCATAATGCCTTAAATCATCTGGATTAACTATCACTTCAAGAGAATCCTTTTTATCTCCAGCTATTTCAACCTTCAGAACACCACTCAGCGCCTCCACCTTATCCCTTAATTTTCTTGCAAGCTCAATTAAAGTCCTCTCTGGTAAATCCCCACTTAGTACAACACTAAGCACTGGTTGAAGGCTAAGATCTATCTGCCTTATCAATGGCTCATCAGTTTCTTTCGGTAATTTTCCTCTAATATCACTAATTTTATTTCTCACATCTTCTAATGCCTTATCTTCATTCAGCCCTGCATAAAATTCTAATATAATACTCGCAGCCCCCTGTTTAGCATAGGATTGCATCTTCTTTAATCCATTGATGGATTTTAATGAATTTTCCATTGGCTTTAGGATAATGCGCTTCGCATCATCTGGCGAGATACCTCTATGAGTAGCTATAACGTGTATAAACGGTATCTTCACGTCAGGATTGCTCTCCTTCGGTATATTAATATATGATAATAAACCCTGAATTGTACAAAGAATCAATAAGAAGAACACTACAGTTCTTTTCTTTACAAAAAACTCTATGAAAGAGTGTATACCAGTCATCTTCTTATAAAATTTTTCTCATCAACCTTTTATCTTACCTCCATAAAAGAAAAACAAAACCTTCTCAAGTGGATTATATTCATGATAGTCTTTGTCCTTTGGAAATTCTAATTTATATCTTGCATTAAGCTTGTTATTCACTGACTCCACCTCATACGCATCTGACGGAATATCGGCCCTTCCATAGTATTCAGTATACACTATGTACGCAAAAAGGGCAAAAGCCAACAACGTTGTTACTCTGCTATTAAAGCTTAGCATGAAACAAAATAAAATTACTTATTATATCTATAACAGATAAATGTTATATTGCATAAGGCCTTCTGCAGATAAAATGGTTTTTATAAAAACTTTAGCTCTTTATATCCAAAAAGCATCTTGACCTATAGCTGCTTATAGGTTAGCTTACCGCGTTCTTTTTTATGCTCTATTTACGATGCAGGTTGTCTCTTCTTTAAAATCAAGAAAAAAAAGGCATAAGGACTGTAAGTTAATCAGAAGAAAGGGTGTGACTATTGTGATATGCAAAACAAACCCTAGATTCAAGGCAAAACAGGGTTCTTAGTCTTTGCTCAAGTGGCCTTGAGGGGTGTTCGTTGAATTAGTTGTTTCACCTGGATTGCTCCATTATGAGTACACCTCTAAAGTTATGCTCGAGAGGGTGGATGGGGTTGTGCATGGTAGTATGAGGCAGCTCTTGTGGCTTTTGGAACATAGGAGCACGTATACCTGTGGTGTATCCACCACACAACTTGAGGCTTCACAGCTGCAGCATCTTGGCCTAGATTTTATACATACAGAGCGCGGAGGCCGTGTGACACATCATGGGCCTGGGCAGAGGGTTATCTATTTTGTGATAGACCTAAAGAGCGTCTTAGCACCTCCTGATATCAAGCTATTTGTGAAGAGATTGTCAGCAAGCGTTATATCATCACTGCGTGGCCTCGGCGTGGAATCATACTATAATAAGGATGAGATAGGAATATGGGCAGGAACTTATAAGATAGCATCAATAGGACTAAAGGTAAAAAAAACAGTTGTATATCATGGCATAGCCATCAACATCTCAAATGATTTAAACCCCTTTAAGCTGATCAATCCATGTGGACTTGATTCAAGCAGTATTACCTCAGTTAAAACCCTTGGTGGTAACGCGGATATGCGCATCTTTGATGATCTATTCTTACATCATTTTAAAAAAAACTTTCAGTGCACATACGTATAAATACATAGTTTTTTGAGCTATCACTCTGAAAGTAAGTGAGCAAAAATTATACATTATTAAAAATGATCTCTCAAGAGAAATATAACTAAGACGCTATAATGCAGCACAACTTTATATAACGCCCTGTAAGATAAGAAAATTGATAATAAAAATTGGGTATTGCCTAGCAACTATAGACATAATCAAGTAATGTCAGTAGTATTAGAAGTGGTAAGTAATACAGTGTGTATCAATGTCTATAAAATGTAAAGCATGTGGATCTAATAAAAGCGTCAAAAAT
>NZ_JAMBMW010000039.1:0-5276 GCF_024208055.1 Candidatus Nebulibacter yamunensis | reverse complement strand
AGGGTTTTAAAGGATGTTTGAAAGAGATATGAAGTGTAGATACTTGAATACTTTGAGCGATAGATTTTGTGGATTGTAGTTAGTGTAATGGAGATGGAGTTAGGATGTAGATTTTAATTTCATTGAGATGAGTAATTATGATCTAAGGATATAAACTGAAGAGTTTGATCCTGGCTCAGATTGAACGCTGGTGGTATGCTTAACACATGCAAGTCGAACGGGGTTAGTAGCTTGCTACTGGCTTAGTGGCGGACGGGTGAGTAACGCGTAGGAATCTGCCGTATAGAGGGGGACAACAGCTGGAAACGGTTGCTAATACCGCATGTTACCTGAGGGTAAAAGGCTGCTTTAGGGCAGTCGCTATACGATGAGCCTGCGTTGGATTAGCTAGTTGGTAAGGTAAAGGCTTACCAAGGCGATGATCCATAGCTGTTCTGAGAGGAAGATCAGCCACACTGGGACTGAGACACGGCCCAGACTCCTACGGGAGGCAGCAGTGGGGAATATTGGACAATGGGGGCAACCCTGATCCAGCAATACCACGTGTGTGAAGAAGGCCTTAGGGTTGTAAAGCACTTTAGTCACTGAGGAAGGTTATTAGGTTAAGAGCTAGATAACTTGACGTTAGGTGAAGAATAAGCACCGGCAAACTCCGTGCCAGCAGCCGCGGTAATACGGAGGGTGCGAGCGTTAATCGGAATTACTGGGCGTAAAGGGTTCGTAGGTGGTTGAATAAGTCAGATGTGAAAGCCCTGGGCTTAACCTGGGAGGTGCATATGATACTGTTTGACTAGAGTTTACTAGAGGATTGGGGAATTTCCGGTGTAGCGGTGAAATGCGTAGAGATCGGGAGGAACATCGATGGCGAAGGCAACAATCTGGGGTTAAACTGACACTGAGGGACGAAAGCGTGGGGATCAAACAGGATTAGATACCCTGGTAGTCCACGCTGTAAACGATGAGTACTAGCTGTTGGATCTGGTGTAAAAGATTTAGTGGCGCAGCAAACGCGATAAGTACTCCGCCTGGGGAATACGGCCGCAAGGTTAAAACTCAAAGGAATTGACGGGGACCCGCACAAGCGGTGGAGCATGTGGTTTAATTCGATGCAACGCGAAGAACCTTACCTACCCTTGACATCCACAGAACGGTTGAGAGATTGACTGGTGCCTTCGGGAACTGTGAGACAGGTGCTGCATGGCTGTCGTCAGCTCGTGTTGTGAAATGTTGGGTTAAGTCCCGCAACGAGCGCAACCCTTATTTTTAGTTGCCAGCATTTTGGATGGGCACTCTAGAGAGACTGCCGCTGATAAGGCGGAGGAAGGTGGGGACGACGTCAAGTCATCATGGCCCTTACGGGTAGGGCTACACACGTGCTACAATGGGCATTACAGAGGGAGGCGAAGGGGCGACCTGGAGCGAAACTCAAGAAAGGTGTTCGTAGTCCGGATTGCACTCTGCAACTCGAGTGCATGAAGTCGGAATCGCTAGTAATCGCGGATCAGCATGCCGCGGTGAATACGTTCCCGGGTCTTGTACACACCGCCCGTCACACCATGGGAGTGGGTTGCAAAAGAAGTAGGTAGCTTAACCGTTAGGAGGGCGCTTACCACTTTGTGATTCATGACTGGGGTGAAGTCGTAACAAGGTAGCCGTAGGGGAACCTGCGGCTGGATCACCTCCTTAAAGGTACGAAGCTGATTTTTAATATTGAATGTTTAATATTAAATAGTTGATAGTAAGAAGAAGTAGTACAAAGAAATAAAGAAAAGGCGAGAAGTATTTGAGTGTTTACAAATGATGTTTTTTCAGTAGATTGGGTCTGTAGCTCAGCTGGTTAGAGCGCACCCCTGATAAGGGTGAGGTCGGTAGTTCAAGTCTACTCAGACCCACCATTTTTGGGGCCATAGCTCAGCTGGGAGAGCGCCTGCTTTGCACGCAGGAGGTCAGGAGTTCGATCCTCCTTGGCTCCACCAAACTACGCATCGAAGTCTGAATGGGTATTCAGACTAGATTGTATTTATTAGGTTGCTCTTTAAATAGAGTGAGATAATGAATGCAAGAAGAGATCTTTAACAATTTATTATAGAGTAATGACCAAGAGAAGAAGCGCAAACGGTGGATGCCTTGGCAGTCAGAGGCGAAGAAGGACGTGATAGCCTGCGAAAAGCTTCGGGGAGTTGGCAAATGAGCATTGATCCGAAGATGTCCGAATGGGGGAACCCAGTTATTTTAGATAACTATCTGACCACTAAATGGAGTATTTGATATTTGAAGATGAGATTGGATTAGAGAATAGGATGATTTCAAGTTAAAAATTAAGTATTTGGTTTAGTGGTCAGAGGCGAACGTGGGGAACTGAAACATCTAAGTACCCATAGGAAAAGAAATCAACCGAGATTCCCCTAGTAGCGGCGAGCGAACGGGGAAGAGCCTGGTATATATTAGCACATAGATTAGCAGAACGATCTGGGAAGGTAGGCCATAGCAGGTGAAAGCCCTGTATGCGAAAATGTGTGTGTGGAACTAGATATACGAACAAGTAGGGCGGGACACGAGAAATCCTGTTTGAAGAAGGGGGGCCCATCCTCCAAGGCTAAATACTCCTGACTGACCGATAGTGAACCAGTACCGTGAGGGAAAGGCGAAAAGAACCCTGAAAAGGGAGTGAAATAGAACCTGAAACCGTTTGCGTACAAGCAGTGGGAGCATGTGTAGACATGTGACTGCGTACCTTTTGTATAATGGGTCAGCGAGTTAATGTTTGTGGCGAGGATAACTGAGTAAGGGATCCGAAGCGAAAGCGAGTTTGAATAGGGCGTTAAGTCGCAAGCATTAGACCCGAAACCGGCGCGATCTATCCATGACCAGGTTGAAGGTTGGGTAACACCAATTGGAGGACCGAACCCGGTACTGTTGCAAAAGTATGGGATGAGTTGTGGATAGGAGTGAAAGGCTAATCAAGCACGGAGATAGCTGGTTCTCCCCGAAAACTATTTAGGTAGTGCCTTGTGAGTGACTCGTTGGGGTAAAGCACTGTTTCGACTAGGGGGATTTTGCGATCTTACCGACTCGATGCAAACTTAGAATACGACGAAGTTGAATCACGGGAGACACACTGCGGGTGCTAAGGTCCGTAGTGGAGAGGGAAAGAGCCCAGACCGCCAGCTAAGGTCCTAAAGTTATCGCTAAGTGGGAAACGATGTGGGAAGGCATAGACAGCCAGGAGGTTGGCTTAGAAGCAGCCAACCTTTAAAGAAAGCGTAATAGCTCACTGGTCGAGTCGGCCTGCGCGAAAGATTTAACGGGGCTAAGCGATACACCGAAGCTGCGGATGGCACGAAGGTGTCATGGTAGGGGAGCGTTCTGTAAGCTGATGAAGGTGCATTGAGAAGTGTGCTGGAGGTATCAGAAGTGCGAATGCTGACATGAGTAACGAAAAATAAGTGAGATTCTTATTGGCCGAAAACCTAAGGGTTCCCACGCAATGTTAATCAACGTGGGGTAAGTCGGCCCCTAAGGCGTATCTGAAGAGAGAAGTCGATGGGAAACAGGTTAATATTCCTGTACCGATAATAATTGCGATGGAGGGACGGAGAAAGCTAGGTCTGCCTGGCGGATGGTAGTCCAGGTGAAAGCGCGTAGGTAGTAGTTGTAGGCAAATCCGCAGCTATGATAATCCAAGGCGTAAGACGAAGTGAAGCTTGCTTCACGAAGAGATTGAAGCTCTGCTTCCAGGAAAATCTTCTAAGCGAAAGATTATTATTGACCGTACTATAAACCGACACAGGTGGGTGGGTAGAGTATACCAAGGCAATGAGAGAACCCAGATGAAGGAACTAGGCAAAATGACACCGTAACTTCGGGAGAAGGTGTGCCCATATTAGGTGAAGGTATTGACTGCTGGAGCTGAAATGGGTTGCAAATACCAGGTGGCTGCGACTGTTTACTAAAAACACAGCACTCTGCGAACTCGTAAGAGGAAGTATAGGGTGTGACGCCTGCCCGGTGCCGGAAGGTTAATTGAAGGGGTTAGTTGTAAGACGAAGCTCTGGATCGAAGCCCCGGTAAACGGCGGCCGTAACTATAACGGTCCTAAGGTAGCGAAATTCCTTGTCGGGTAAGTTCCGACCTGCACGAATGGCGTAACGATGGCCACACTGTCTCCATCTGGGACTCAGTGAAATTGAAATCGCTGTGAAGATGCAGCGTACCCGCGGTTAGACGGAAAGACCCCGTGAACCTTTACTATAGCTTTGCACTGGACTTTGAGAATATTTGTGTAGGATAGGTGGGAGACGAAGAGACTTTGACGCAAGTTGAGGTGGAGTCGATGTTGAAATACCACCCTGATATTTTTGGAGTTCTAACTTGGACGATTAGTCGAGGACAGTGTATGGTGGGTAGTTTGACTGGGGCGGTCTCCTCCTAAAGAGTAACGGAGGAGTACGAAGGTGCACTCGCTGCGGTCGGAAATCGCAGCAAGAGTATAAAGGCAAAAGTGCGCTTGACTGAGAGAGTGACGGCTCGATCAGGTACGAAAGTAGGTCTTAGTGATCCGGTGGTTCCGAATGGAAGGGCCATCGCTCAACGGATAAAAGGTACTCCGGGGATAACAGGCTGATTCCTCCCAAGAGTTCATATCGACGGAGGAGTTTGGCACCTCGATGTCGGCTCATCACATCCTGGGGCTGAAGCAGGTCCCAAGGGTATGGCTGTTCGCCATTTAAAGTGGTACGCGAGCTGGGTTTAGAACGTCGTGAGACAGTTCGGTTCCTATCTGCCGTGGGCGTAGGAGATTTGAGAGGGTTTGTTCCTAGTACGAGAGGACCGGGATGAACGAACCGCTGGTGTTTGGGTTGTTTCGCCAGAAGCACTGCCCAGTAGCTAAGTTCGGAATGGATAACCGCTGAAAGCATCTAAGCGGGAAGCCAGCCTCAAGATGAGATCTCCCTTGAGGGTTGTTGAAGACTACGACGTAGATAGGCTGGCTGTGGAAGTACAGTAATGTATGAAGCTAACCAGTACTAATTGCCCGATAGACTTGGTTATTACTCTATGATAGATTGTTAAAGCTTTTGAGCTTGAGAGTTACCTGATGATAATAGCGACTGTGAACCACCTGAATCCATTCCGAACTCAGAAGTGAAAACAGTTAGCGTCGATGATAGTGTGGCATTCGTCATGTGAAAGTAGAACATCATCAGGTTTTTTATTTGTCATTAGTTTATCAATACGATAAAAACGACCCTTACCTCTTTAACTTTTTTAAAATA
>NZ_JAMBMW010000038.1:0-5314 GCF_024208055.1 Candidatus Nebulibacter yamunensis | reverse complement strand
CGTTTTAAAATTATTGCCGACAAATATCGGAATAGACGAAAAAGGTTTGGACTTCGATTTAATTTAATAACGGGAATTTACAACTTTGAATTGACTAATTGAGGTTTGGAAAGAACTCTATTGATGACAAGTGGTGCATCTTCATTGACTTCATACAACGGAATCAGTCTATATACTCTTACATGACCTGCATCGCTACCAGCACCATCATTGTTCCGTGAACCAATTGCCACCGTACTGCCATCGGCACTTAAGCTCACGGAATAACCAGATTCATCAAATGTAAACTCACCATCGATATCTATGCCATATTGTATCCAGTTACTGCCATTCCATTTATAGATCCGTACCTGACCAACGTTATCATTGCTAGCAATACCATATAAGTATGCGCCAATTGCCACCGTATTGCCATCGGCACTTAAGCTTACTGACCAGCCAGAGTAATCGTCTTGAGCGTCACCTTCAATATCTCCACCCTTTTGGATCCAATTTGTGCCATTCCACTTATAGATCCGTACCTGACCGGCATCAGTGCCATTGACAGTATCATTGTAAGGTGCGCCAATTGCTACGGTATCCCCATCGGCACTTAAGCTCACAGAATAGCCTGACTGCTCGAGAAATTGATCACCATTAATATTTGCTCCTTTTTGTACCCAGATACTGTTATCCTCATCCCAACTGTATATCTTCACCTGACCAGAATCCTGGATACCATTACTATCATTAGCATGCGCACCAATTGCCACCGTATTACCATCAGCACTGATCGATACCGCTGCACCAAAGTTGACATTGGTTGAATCACCGAAAATCTCAGATCCCTTCTGTTCCCAGGTCAACGTTACGCTATTCCAGCTATAGACCCGCATCTCCCCAGTAAAGTTGCCCACACGCGGTGCCCCAACAACGAATGTATTACCATCGGCACTTAAGCTCACTGAACTACCAGAGTGATCCAATAGCCCTTCTCCATTGATATCATCTCCTTTTTGTATCCATGATCCTGAAATGCTATCCCAGCTGTATACCTTCACCCGACCGGACTCCGTAATCCCATTGGCATCATTAAAAGGCGCGCTAATCGCTAAGGTACTGCCATCCGCACTTAAGCTCACAGATGAGCCAGATTGATCGCCTGCTTCACCATCAATATCCGCACCCAGTTGACGAATATCAAAAAGTGCCCCCGTAAGCTCAATAAACGGTTGGTTAAATCCCATCACGTCTATGGATACATTCTTAATTGCCAATTGTGTTCCGCCTGAACCTGTTTGTCCCATATCAGAGGCGATAATTGTTAAGTTTACGTTACCAGTAAAATTGGCGTTAGGGCGATAAATCATGCCCGTCAAGGCATCACTAATCGCAGACAACGTCCCACGAAACTCAACTAGATTACTATTATTGCTGCCGTTTGTGATCGTTAAGCCACTAACAGAAGAAAGAATTAATATCCCATCGTTTACATTAAGCGCTATTGACAATTCTGTTGCATCGACATCAGATACACTGATGAGATTAGCACCATTGAACGTTAAATCATGCCCTTCTTCAAGGACGATATTCATCACTGGCGCTGTCACGACAGGGGTATCATTGATAGCATTGACATTAATCGCAATTAACTGCACCGCACTTGAACTACCACTGTCGGTTGCGGTGAGTGTCAAGGTATCACTACCGTTAAAGTTAAGATTACCTTGATAATTTAAACTCGCAAGCGTTGCATTGATTTCCGCTTGCGTGCCGCTTATCGTTAAATCATTGCTACCATTGGCGCCAAGGCTCACCATCGCCGCTCCTGATAACGTCACATTCAACACTCCGTTAGTGACTTGTAAACGTGCAGTTGACAAATTACCATCCACATCATTAATCGAAATATTATTGATCGCAAGGGCTGTATCTTCATTCACTGTATAGCGTGGAATTAAACTATATACTCGCACATGACCCCTATTATCTGTGCTGCCTCCCGGACCATCATTTTGAGTCGCACTTATTGCTATCATATTACCATCAGCACTTAACGATACTGACGATCCAGAAAAATCCCCTGCCGCCTCACCATCAATATCTGCTCCATACTTTACCCAGTTTGTACCATTCCATTTATATATCCGTGTATGACCTCTATTATCACCGGATGATCCGCTTGTGCCATCGTTGTTATACGCACCAATTGCCACGGTATTGCCATCGGCACTTAAGCTCACTGACCAGCCAGAAAAATCTCCTACCGCCTCACCATCGATGTCTTGCCCCAATTTATCCCAGGTGGACGTCACACTATTCCAGCTGTAGATCCGTACATGACCCCTATTGTCTGTAATGTTTCCGGTCGTGCCATCATTATTATACGCACCAATTGCTACTGTCAAACCATCAGCACTTAACGATACTGAAAAACCAGATCTATCACCTGGCGCCTCACCATCGATGTCTTGCCCCAATTTATCCCAGGTTGACGTCACACTATTCCAACTGTAGATCTGTACATGACCTCTATCGTCACTTGCGTTTCCTGTCGTGCCATCATTATAAGACGCACCAATTGCCACGGTATTGCCATCGGCGCTTAAAGATACTGACGATCCAGAGTAATTATTTGCTGCCTCACCATCAATGTCGCCGCCTTTTGGTACCCAATTCGCACCATTCCAGCTATAGATTCTTACATGACCCGCATCAATGCCATTGGCATTATCATTATAAGGCGCACCAATTGCCACAGTGTTACCATCGGCACTTAACGAAACTGACTCTCCAGAGTAATTATTTGCTGCCTCACCATCAATGTCGCCGCCTTTTGGTACCCAATTCGCACCATTCCAGCTATAGATTCTTACATGACCTGAATTACTGCCATTGCCGTCATTAGCATTAGCACCAATCGCTATCGTATTACCATCTGCACTTAAAGAGACTGACAATCCAAAATTATCCCCAGCCACCTCGCCATTAATATCAGCACCCTTTTGAACCCAAGCTAAAGTTAAGGTATTCCAGCTATATATTCTTACATGACCAGAATCACCACCATTGCCGTCGTTATTACGTGCACCAATTGCCATTGTCATACCATCGGCACTTAATGACACAGAACTACCAGATTGATCACCTGTCGCTTCACCATCAATATCCGCACCTAATTTACTTGTAGTAAAGGCAGCTCCGCCTAGTAATACTTCTGGCGCGTCATTCACGGGAGTGACATCAATACTCATCGTATAGGTGGACACAGAATCAATCGCACCATCATTTACCTTAAAGCCAAAACTGGCATAATTACTACCATTGCCATTATTGGCAGGGGTAAAAGTCAATAAACCCGCATCAATATTCGCTTTAGTGATCACTTGATTCAAAGTTACTGCTACACCATTTAGTCTCAAACTGCCTACCATTGGCAGAGTAGTGATTTTAACACTGGCAAGTGTGTTACCATCCAAATCAGCAAAGTTAAAATCATTCGCCGTAAAAACATAGCTGCTATCTTCATTCATCACCACTGTATTATCCATCGCGGTAGGGGCATCATTGGCAGCATTGACCGTAATACCGATTAACTGCACCGCACTTGAACTACCACTGTCGGTCGCTGTAAGCGTCAAGGTATCACTACCGTTAAAGTTAAGATTACCTCGATAGCTTAAACTTACAAGCGTTGCATTGATTTCCGTTTGCGTGCCGCTTATCGTTAAATCATTGCTACCATTGGCGCCAAGGCTCACCACTGCCGCTCCTGATAACGTCACATTCAATGTTCCGTTAGTGACTTGTAAACGCGCACTCGTCACATTACCATCAATATCGTTTAGCCAAATATCATTCATCGCAAGTGTAGTATCTTCATTGACGGTATAGCGCGGAATCACACTATACACTGCAACCATACCTCTGTTGCTGTTGTGATAAGGTCCCGCAATTGCTACTTTGCTGCCATCCGCACTTAAAGAGACTGAAGAACCAAAGACATTCCCCAATGCTCTACCATCAATATCTGCTCCATATTTGTCCCAGTTATTGCCATTCCATTTATAGATCCGCACACTACCTCTATTATCACTAAGGTTGTTTGTCGTTCCATCATTGCCAGGCGCTCCAATTGCCACCGTGTTACCATCAGCACTTAAGCTCACGGAATAGCCAAAGTAATCACTTGATGCTTCACCACCAGTAATATTCAAGCCCTTATTTACCCAGGCATTGCCATTCCACTTATATATCCGTACCGCTCCGGAATCAGCAATACTATTAACATCATTACGAGTTGCTCCAATTGCCACGGTATTGCCATCGGCACTTAAGCTCACTGAAGAACCAGATTGATCTCCTGTTGGACTACCACTTTGACCAACAATATCAAGTCCCTTCGGTACCCAAGAGCCTAAACCACTGTCCCAGTTGTATATCTGCACATGGCCGGCACTACTGCTATTATTAGGTGCCCCAATTGCCACGGTGTTGCCATCGGCACTTAAGCTCACTGAAGAACCAGATTTATCATTTGCTGCCTCACCATCAATGTCTTGCCCCAATTTATCCCAGGTTGACGTCATGCTATTCCAGCTGTAGATCCGCACATGGCCCCTATTGTCTGCATCATTACTAGGAGCCCCAATTGCCACCGTCAAACCATCGGAACTTAAAGCAACGGCATGACCAGATTGATCCCCTGCCGCTTCACCATTAATATCACCCCCCTTTTTTATCCAGGCACTGCCATTCCACTCATATATTCGTGTTTTATCACTGTTTCTAGTCCCAATGGCAACAATATTACCATTGGCACTTAACGAAACTGATATTCCAGATTGCTCTCCTGCCACCTCACCATCAATATCGACTCCATTTTGAATCCAAGTAGTCCCACTCCAGATATATATCCGTACATGACCAGTAGCATTATCATTATTCATCGCACCAACTGCCATGGTATTGCCATCGGCACTTAAAGAAACTCCACTACTAGAATACACTGAGCCACCGAATGTATCGCCTGCCGCTTCACCATTGATATCTCCACCTAACTGACTAATGTTAGTGTGAATTGCTCCAACCACAATCACAGGCGCATCCAAGCGATAAGCATAACCCTCAAAATGAAGAATCTCACTATTGTCTATTGCTTGTCCATATTCCAGTATGCTATCCCCTCCATTATCTTGACTTGCTGTAGTATCAATAGATGCCGCAATATCCGCATCTGTATATGACCTTAATGCTTCCACAAACGCTTGACCTTGTTGCCCTTCGGCAACGTTACAGCCATAGAATAAAATATCCCCTGTGTTACTTAATGCTT
>NZ_JAMBMW010000057.1:0-902 GCF_024208055.1 Candidatus Nebulibacter yamunensis | reverse complement strand
CTGTTAAACGACGAAACTCATCTGCTGCTAACTTGTTTATCGTTTCCCATCTCATTGATCATATCCACCTTTAATTTTTAAATAGCTATTTTGCTAGATTAAATACGGTTTGGAAAGAACTCTAATGGATTGTCTGTCAGTGATGTGGATGGTAATTTAGAAAGTGCTCGTTTACAAGTCACTAATGGAAGGTTAAATATTACGTTATCAGGCGCTACGGTAATCAGTGCCGGTAGCAATGGCAGCAGTGATTTGACGCTAACGGGTACGCAAACGGATATCAATGCTACACTTGCAAGTTTGATTTATCAGGGCAATCTTAACTTCAATGGCAGTGATACGTTGACGGTGACAGCAACAGATGATATGGCGTTCACCAGGACTCAGAGTATCGATATCACAATTCATGAGGTAGCGGATTTACCAACAGGTACAAACAAAACGATTACAATCGATGAAGATAACACTTATGTATTGAGCGTTGCTGATTTTGGCTATAGTGATCCAGAAAACGACGCATTTACTGAAGTGAGAATTACAATACTTGAGAGCGCTGGGGCTTTGAAATTCAATGGCGTAGATGTAACCCTTAATCAGCTGATCACGAAGGCAGATATTGAGAATGGTTTATTAACTTTTACCCCTGCCAATAATGGCAATGGAGTGAGTTATGCAAGTTTTAATTTTAGAGTGAGAAACGCGCTAGAAGAAGCGGCAACAGGTGCAACGATAACCTTTGATGTCACTCCCGTGAATGACGCACCAAGTATCAGTGGTTTAACCGCTTCATCAACTTATACAGAAAGTGCGGCAGATGATAGCATAAGTCCAATCAAATTGGTGTTAGATCAGAATCTTTTCTTGGATGATGTGGAGGATGTCGGCTTTACCGGAGCAACAGT
>NZ_JAMBMW010000016.1:0-50439 GCF_024208055.1 Candidatus Nebulibacter yamunensis | reverse complement strand
CCTGTTAAACGACGAAACTCATCTGCTGCTAACTTGTTTATCGTTTCCCATCTCATTGATCATATCCACCTTTAATTTTTAAATAGCTATTTTGCTAGATTAAATACGGTTTGGAAAGAACTCTATTGCTAAAGGGCAGGAATTTTATCAGCAGCTATTAAAAGGTTTTAGTGTTTTAGTCAAATTAACTCCTGAGCGTACGTTATGTCTTATTGGTATAACGGGTAATTTTGTAGTGACGCCACTTTTAATGATCCTACTACCTGTATATATACAGATATTCTTAAACCTATCAATTATATATCTCGCCATCATGGAGGTTTGCTTTGGCTTAGGTTTATTGATAACGAGCATGCTTGTAGGGAAGCTGCTTTCAAAAGATGTGAAGAGGCTAACTTTAATTTTAACTGGAAATATCCTTACAGCAATTAGCATCATGTTATTCCCTGTGGTCAGTTTTTTATACTTGAAACTGCTCTTGCTTTTTCTTATTGGAAGCGGTCTCGCACTGAATAACATTTCAACGAGTTCTCTACGTGCATTAGCTGTGCCGGATGATATTAGAGGAAGACTTGAGTCGGCTATCTATTTTTTTTGTATTTTATCCATCCCCGCTGGTAGTTATACCTTTGGGATATTCACTTAAACAAAGCAGAGTCAACAGATCACTGTCATTATGATTATTATGGGCAGCATGATTTTATTCTCATTACTATTTATTCTGCTATCGCCACTGACATATAAAACCTTATTATGTAAAGACAGAGACCTTAAAAATTATTACAAAAGAAGGTTTCCAAATATCCTTTAATAATTTAAGAGTAAGAGGGAGTGAAGAAATGATCAATGTAGCCGAAATAAATTGGGCAAAACCTTCGAATCATAATGCCAGTCAACTAATTCATCTTAATAATCAAGAAGCTATAGAAAGTCTGATTTACCTGTCAGAGTTTATTGAAGTAGATGTTAAATTACTCAATACTCTGAGCATAGGTCGCTTTAAAAATAAGTTATATAAACACATGCCTCAATTATATATTACTCATGAAGCCGCTCATAACTTACTCTATCATATTTGGTTTAGGGAAAGAATTCTGATTGATGACAATGGATTATTCTATACTCCTTTTCGCCTGGACTACAGACCAATTAGTGGCGTTTTTCACGCGATGTTTGTATTAGCCAGAACTATATACACATTTAATTATTTACTCCAAGCAGAAATAAGTAACTTATCTTACGAAGATATTAGTAGCCATTATAATGAAGCCAATAATACACTGAAATTTAAGGAAAAATTTCGACAGACAGTAAATGTATTAAATAGCTCAAAGAAATTGACTGTATTTGGAGAAAAAATAATTAATGATTGTATTGAATTAGTACATAAATGTCACATTGGAATATAGCTATAGCTATGCCTGGAATTTTTAGGCTAGAGCTAGCTTAGATAATCCCAAACCACAAGAAAAACGACCGTTTTCTTGGCGGTCCAAAAATTTGTATATCTAAGTGTAAAATCAGCAAGTAAACTCATTGTGAAATTCAACATTAATTTGTATTATCAGATTTATATTTATTAGAGTTCTTTATCATGCCTAGAAACATTTTTAAATTCAAATCCCGGACATAGTCATAGGCATCTGATTATTCATTTTGCTTTGACGTATAACACCCTTTGTTTTATCTGACAAATCAATATGAGTAAGTGCTAGATCATATAACGATGCGGTTAGAAGTCGTCCTTCATACATTGAAAACGCCTTACAAATCGCATTTTGCATGATTTCTTTTATGTCCTTAAAAACATATTCAACTGATATTCTATCCTTTGGTGTTGACATCATAGTATAAAATGTGCGTGCCATCCCCATATTTGCTAGAAAATCAGGAATAACAGCAAGTCTAGCATCTAAAGATTGTGAACATAAACCATAGCAATATTCTCTTTCCACAAATGGATGATTTGCTCCACATGAAATGAGCTCCAAACCATTTGTTATCATTTTATCAACTAAATTTTTCGCGATTATGTTTGATCCTGCCGCAGGAATAAGGACATCTATTTTTGTTATCGCTAGGATTTTATTAAATTCAGCATGAGACATATTATCTGGCAAAACCTTTAACACACGCCTTGCGCACACAAGATCATTAATTTGTTTGGCACTTAAACCGTCATTCATAATCACACCAGCATCACGATCTGTCAGCGCAATGATTTTCGCTCCCGCTTGATGCAAATAGTAGGCAGCAGCAGCGCCAACATTACCTGCTCCTTGTACGTAGATACGCTTATTGTTCACATGCTCATTTTTTGCTTGATAATAAGCAATAACCGTCTGTGCAACGCCATAACCCGTAACCATTTCTGCTAACTTTACTTCACTTTCTGCAACCTTAACCACTGAATTTAATAGCAACATATTTTGGTAAGCAGTTTGAGTTTTTATTTCATCCCCCTTACAAAACGCATGAATAATACCTTGTTGAGAGTTATCAAGACCTAAGCCACGTAAGATCTGATTAATTTTATGAATATCAGTGTTTAAGTCACTACCTGTTCCATAGTACTCAGCTAAAAGTGGACGAATAGCTTTATACCAACGCTCAAGCACACCATATTTATCTGGGCAATCAGGATCAAGTCGAATACCTGTTTTAGCGCCACCAATGGCAGGACCAGATAATGCAAATTTTATTTCCATAATTTTAGCAAGGGTTGTTACTTCTTCTAACGTGATACGCTCATGCACACGTGTACCACCACCTGCTGCATTGCCACGTAAAGAGTTAATTACTAAAAAACCATGCGCAGAAGACTTCTTATCTCTCCATTGAAATGTAATTTCTGGTTCTTGTTGTGAAAATTGTTCCAAACGATCCACCACACTGTTTTGAAAGTCCATTAAATTCATTTTTTCCTTTACCCCTTTAATCTACAAAGTTTCTACTAATATTCTGGTTTTTCACCTCTTTCTTACTTTGCAATATTTACGTACATAGCTCAATCCGTTACAAGAACGATATAAAAACTAGAACAGTTTAATCCTTATAACAAAGCATCAATTTTTGCTGCACAAATAAAGTCATTTTCTGTTAACCCATCCACTGAATGGGTTGTAAAATGGATAATACAACGATTAAAACTAACTTCCATATCAGGATGATGCCCTTCATTGTTAGCAATCCAAGCCACTGCATTAACAAATGACATGGTTCTATAAAAACCCTTAAACTCAAATGTACACGTAATTTTTTTACCACATGGACTTAATTGCCATTTTGGTAAGTTAATAAGATATTGCTTTGCCTCTTTCTGATTTAAAGGCACTAAATCGCCATACTCACAAACTTGGCATTTCTTATCTAATAAATTTTCCATTTTTTATCCTCAAACTATTTAATGGCTCATTGCTTTTGTGTTTTCAGCATTACTGATTCTTCATCTTTATTTATATAAAGGTTCAAATTCAGGTAAGCTCTGTGATTTTACAATAAGTTTAATAAAATCACCTTTAAGCACGTTATAAATACTCTCATAAGAATTAATCACATAATACAACGGTTGATAAATATCGATTCTATAAGGTGTTCTTAAAATGTTACGTGCATCAAATTTTTCATAACGCACCATAGGATCCTCCAATGCATAAACTGTCTCCCCAATCGAAGATAAAATCCCTCCACCATAACAGCGAAGTCCTTTTTTAGTATTGATGAGCCCAAACTCAATGGTAAACCAATAAAAACGCGCTAAAAGTCTTTGAATGTCATGAGGCTGCCCAATGCCTAATTGCCCATAACGCTGCATAAACTCAGCATACACAGGATGAGTTAACATCGGACAATGACCAAATAACTCATGAAAAATATCAGGTTCTTGTATGTAAGTTAGTTCTTCTGGTATACGGATAAAAGTTGCGCAAGGGAATTTACGCTCTGATAAAAGTTTGAAAAAACGATCAAAACCAATTAACGCAGGCACGGGTTCAACCTGCCAACCAGTTTCTTTCTTTAAACGTAAATTAAGATCAGGAATCTGTGGGATTCGATCACGTGAAAATGATAAAATTTCTAAGCCTTGTAAATATTCCTCACAGGCACGCGAAGCTACAATTTTAAATTGGCGCTCAATCAAAGCATGCCATGTGTTATTTTCAACCTCATCATAACAAACAAAACCATTATGATCTGGTTTTTTAGAAACATACTTACTTTGCATTTTCATCTACTGTCTTCCTTTGCACATTTCCCTCTTTAAATTTAGTTGACATACTGACAATTTCCCCTAAAACTTCGCCAAAGCCTATTTTATAACCTTGTCCTTGACAGAAACCACTGATTATTGCGATATCACCATCTTGTAGGAAAATACGTGTTTCACCTGTTTTAAGTTGAAGTGGATTTTTACCCCCTTCCGTTAGCTCAATTAAACTACCAAAACTATCTTTTTCTTTACCGCTAATCGTACCAGATGCTAACAAATCACCTGTTGCCATCGGACAACCATTAACCGTGTGATGAGCAAGTTGTTGCATCATATCCCAATACATATATTTAAAGTTTGTCCTTGAAACAATCTGTGCTGTTTGCGACTTTGGTGTTTTAATCGCAAATTGAAGGTTAATATTGATACCCCAGTCTTCACTTCGTTTAAGGTAACCTAATAACTTTAGTTCTTCTTTGGGTGAAGGCACTCGAAATGGCTCAAGTGCATCTAAAGTCACTATCCAAGGAGAAATTGAGGTTGCAAAATTTTTCGCTAAAAATGGACCTAGTGGCACATATTCCCATTTTTGAATATCGCGTGCACTCCAGTCATTGACAAGCACCATCCCAACGATATGTTCAGGTGCATTTTTAATGTCTATTACTTGTCCATGTTTAGATGACAAGCCAATGATTGCACCCATTTCAATTTCAACATCCAGAGCCTGGGATGCACTAAAAATAGGTGGTTCATTTGAACTAGGCTTAATTTGACCATTTGGGCGTTGAATCTTTGTACCACTTACAACAACGCTCCCCGCTCGCCCATCGTATCCAACAGGTAAGTGCAACCAGTTTGGTAGTAAAGGATTATCTTTATCACGAAACATGCGCCCAATGTTTTCAGCATGCTCACGTGAGGAATAAAAATCAGTATAACCCTTAATTTCTATTGGTAGATACAATTTTGCATTGCTTTGCTTGATAAGGACTTTTTTCTGAAGGACTACATCATCACGCAAGGTTGATGTGTTTTTATTTAAAAGGTGACTAACTACTTCACGCAAAGTGCGCACTTTACTACGCCCATGCTCAATAAGTGGATTCAAGTTATTAAGTTGACTAAAATTTAATCCAAAATCTGGGAGCAGTTTACATTCATAAGCTGCCTTAAGGTCAAGAATATAATCTCCAATTGCAACACCAATACGTCTTCTAGAGAAATCCTCCTCTATGTCACTAAAAACACCCAATGGCAAGTTCTGAATTGGGAAATGACTATCTTTATCCACTTTAATAAAGGATTGAAGCTTAGGATCATTTGCTTTAATTTCTAACATTACTCTAACACCTCACAATTAAACTGTGCTCTTAATTCTGACCAACATGATAAATAATTACTTTGCAATAAATCCGTGGCTAAAGCGAACTCAGTTAAGCGCCATGCTAAACGTGTTTCAAACATAAATGCCATCGTATTTTGATAACGAACGGGCTTTAGTTTAGCATTTGAAGCTTGAGTAAAAGTATTATAATCAGGACCATGTGCTGACATCGGATTATGAAGGCTAAGCCCACCCGGTTGAAATCCTTCCCCTTTTGCATCATATTGCCCCGTTAATAACCCCATACACTCAGCCATAATGTTACGGTGATAATAAGGTGGTCTAAAGGTATCTTCACCAACAACCCAGCGTGGCGGAAAAATAACAAAATCAACATTTGCTGTACCCATTTGATAGGAAGGTACACTAAGAACAGTAAAAATGCTTGGATCTGCATGATCTTTAAGTACGGTATTAACTGGACAAAACAAATCTAAGTCATACTTATAAGGATATAAATTGCCATGCCATGCAATAACATCTAAAGGTGAATGCTTTATTTTCCCTTGCCATAATCTACCTTGATATTGACTATAAAGTGTGAAATCACCTGTTTTATGTTCAAAATTTGCACACGGTGCTAGAAAATGACGCTCCTCTGCCAAACCATTGGCACCGATTGGTCCTCTTTCTGGCAAATAAAAACTCGCAGTATTGGATTCACAAATATAACCACGAGCATTACTGTCAATAAGCTCAATTTGATAGCGTATGCCTCTTGGAATAACGACCACCTCATGAGGTTTTGCATCAATAACCCCAAACTCTGTTTTAAAGCGTAAGTGTCCTTGCTGTAATACGTATAACCAGTCACCATCTGCACTATAAAAATAACAATTCTCCATCGACGCATTGATCGCATATAGGTGAACTGCTGCCACCTCGTTAAACATCATGGTCACCAAACCTTCAACAAGATGAGTTGGTTTATTAGGAATATCGATTGCACGCCAACGTATTTGCTCAGGTGGAGTCAATATTTTATCTTGAAAAAAATTATTCCTCAATAAACTGCTATTCACAAGGCTAAATTTAGGACTATGTAAAACCGATGGTCGAATACGATATTGCCATGCTTTAAAATTTTGTGCCCTTGGTGCTGTGAAAGCACTATTGTTAATTTGTTCAGCATATAGTCCAAGTGGTGCAATTTGAGGTGAATTACGATCTTGTGGTAAAGCACCTTTTACTGCCTCAGTTGCAAAATAGCTATGGAAACCAGATTGATAATGATGTGTATTCATTTTCATATCTCTTTAATTAATTTATAACAACATAATTTAATTATCTATTCATGTTCGATGGCAACAACACTTTCAGGTGATGCTGCTATAAAAGCAGGATGTGTCATTGCCATATAATAAATGCGATTAATAATCGGAAATGCACTTATCTCCTCCACATTAAAACGTTTAGCATTATAAACTTGTGGAATTAAACAAATATCGGCCAGCGTAATATCATCACCAAAACAGTATTTTCCAGCTGACTTTTTAAGCTTCTCTTCTAAGGCATGAAAGCCTGATATAATCCAATGCGCATACCATTTCTGAGCTTTTTCCTCACTGATGGCAAATGTTTCTTTTAGATACTTAATCACACTAGAATTATTAAGTGGATGAATATCGCAAGCAATGGTTAACGCAAATGCTTTTACTTGTGCTTTAACGATAGGATCTATTGGATAAATTCCATCTTGTGGGTATTTATCCTCCAAGTAGTCAATAATCGCCAAAGATTGGGTAATCACAACATTGCCATCTTTTAAACTTGGCACGCGAGATTGTGGATTAATCGTTTTATACTAAATAGAAAATTGCTCACCGCCGTTATTAAGTAAATGAATTTGTTTTGTTTGATAATTTAGTTTTTTAAGCTGTAATACAATACGTACACGAAAACTTGCCGAGGAACGAAAATAATCATATAAAATCATCTTTAACTCCTATTTATGCATTTGCTCACTTAGTACACCACGCTCAATTTGATCTAGCTCAATCGAGTCAAACAAAGCTTGAAAGTTTCCTTCACCAAAACCATCATCGCCTTTTCTTTGAATGATTTCAAAAAACACAGGACCAATCACAGTGTTTGTAAAAATTTGCAATAAATAACCACTATCTTTAGTTGATGCACCATCTATTAAGATCCGATTTTTTCTCATCCGATCTACTGATTCAGGATGATAGGGTAAGCGCGCATGAGTTTTGGTGTAATATGTATCAGGCGTGTGCATAAACTCTAAACCTAAACCGCGTAAACGCTCTACCGTATCAAAAATATCTTTACTCTCTAGTGCGATATGTTGAATGCCTTCACCATTATATTCATGTAAAAACTCTTCAATTTGCGAACGATCATCTGCTGATTCATTGATTGGAATTTTAATTTTTAAACAAGGACTTGTCATCGCTCTACTATATAATCCTGTTAATTTCCCTTCTATATCAAAGTAGCGAATCTGTCTAAAATTAAACAAATCGATATAATACTGTGCCCATTTATCCATGTTACCGCGATATACATTGTGAGTAAGATGATCAATATACAATAAACCACATTCATTTTGCTTCATCCGTGCATCAGCACCAGCAATGCACTTAAATAAACCACTATCTAAAATTGAATCATAATGAGTTAAGTAAAGCTTAGTATCGGCAATGCCACAAATAACTTCTATACTATCACCGTTCCAATCATCGACGTTTTTTTCCTTAACTTTGGCGCCTTTTTTGATACAATGCACTAGTGCCTTTTCAACGTTTTCTACCTTAAAACCCATCCCACAGGCACCAGCCTTATGTGTATTTTTAAATGTTTTAGCAAACCCTTTATCTTCGCTATTGAGCAAAAAGAATATATCGTTTTGCTGCCATAGCTCGATAGCTTTATTTTTATGATTGGCAACATGCGTAAAACCCATTAGTTTAAATAGGTCACGAATCTTTTGCGGTGCATTACTAACGTATTCTAAAAAACTAAAGCCTTTGGTACCGACTGGATTAGCTAAAACCTCCATTGATTCCATTGCAACCTCCTTAAAAAATTCTTTCCCAGTTTTTATACATGGACAAGCGGGTGTTTGCTTGCATGGTGGCTAACATACCATAGCATAACGACGTTTGCATCAAAACACAGTGAAAAACTAGCTTTATTTGTATTATGTAAATTTATTGCATAATAACAGCAACATGACTTGACAATTGAAATAACTAACTACCATTTTAAGTTATTGATTAAACATAGAACCTTTATACAAAAAAAGTAGCAAGCAGAATCAAAATAATTTAGAATGCCGAACAAAAAAATACATATAACCTACATGCTAAAAGACACATTTTTTCTCTATAGCCAAAAAATTCTGCCGCAAACTTTATTATCACGTTTAGTTGGTAAGCTAGCTAATTGCCAACAACATCATATCAAAGAAACTCTTATTAAACTTGCAATTAAACGCTTTCAAATTAATCTTGATGATGCTTTGCTACAAAATATTAGAGATTACAAGAGTTTTAATGATTTTTTTACACGCAAGCTTAAGCCTGAATCTCGTCCCATTAATCACGATTCAAAGGCGATTATCTCCCCTGCTGATGGAAAGATAACTCAAGCTGCGAAAATTGACTTAGGCAGAGTTATCCAAGCAAAAGGCAAATATTTTACTGTTGATGCACTCACTGCTAAAACCCACACAACCAATTACACTGATTTTGCCGTCATTTATCTTGCACCAAAAGATTATCATCGTGTGCATATGCCTATAGATGGCACACTCACACGTATGAGCTATATTCCTGGCAAACTGTTTTCAGTTAACGAGCTTACCGCTCAAAACATTGATAACTTATTTGCTAAAAATGAACGCTTGATATGCTATTTTGATACTGATATTGGTGAAATTGCTGTAATTTTTGTTGGAGCCATGCTAGTTGCAGGGATTGAAACCGTTTGGCATAAAATGGTCGCACCAAACTACTATAACAGTATTCAGCACTTTGATTATCAAGGGCAAAATATCCACTTTAGAAAAGGCGATGAAATTGGATTATTTAACTTTGGTTCAACGATTATTACACTGTTCCCTGAAAATAAAATTGCTTTTAATGACAACCTTTCCGAAATTAAAATGGGACAGAAAATTGCACAAATTAAATAACTCACGATTATTTATTACAATAAACATGCTCTAACTCATGGAAATATGGGGTGTTTATTGTAAATGGAGATTGAGCTTTATTTTTTTGTATTCGCTCACATAAGCCTTTCTTAAGATTATTATTAAAATTAAAACAATTTTGCTGAACTTGAATTGAATTGGCGTAAACAAAGTCTTGTGTGTAAAAATTCTCACCAATTAAAATTCGACATGTTTTTGCAAACTCAGGATAAATAACATAATTATAATGCGAGTCGGTTACTATTAAATCATATTTTTTTTGATCAACAAATAAGTTATACACCTCCTCCGTTACTCTTTTTTCAGCCTGAATTTCACTACTTGCTAAAGGTAATAATGGGAAGATAGATAAAACTGTATACAGCACAAATAAAAGAATGAGAAGAAAAAACTGTATCACTCCTTCTATATATTTATGCAACTTATTGGTCTGTGATTTATTCCTATATATATAAATAACAACACAACCAATACTGATATACACAATCATTGTTACTAAATTTACTACGATAAATACCAAAGTCTTTGATAAATTGTTTAATCCCACTCCCATATTTAATAAAGAAATGAGTCCTCTATACATAAATTGAATATCAGATATTGTTGTGCTTTGAAAAACGAACATATCAATACCAAGCAAGTTCAAGAAATGTTTTATATACCCATAGCCTGATAAAATTAAATACCCAATAAAACAACCTACAAATAATAGTAATAGCCACTTATAAAGAGACCATATAAACTTAATTACCCATAACTCCTTCAGTATTTTAATAAAATCATCAATTAGTTTTAGTTTATTAATTTTTTCCATACTCATCTTCCATTTTCTACAAATCGAACTATTATCTTTACTTTCTGTTTAAGTAAACGTTGACTAAATTTGAAATAACTTCATTGTATTGGCTTTTGTCGCTATACAAAACTCCTCAAAGTCTTCACCACGCAACTTTGCTAAAAATTCAGCTACATAGTAGACATACTCCGGGTAATTTGGCTTACCACGATATGGGATAGGTGTTAGATATGGTGCATCTGTTTCGACAAGCAATCGATCAAGCGGAATTTTCTTTGCCATTTCCTGGACATCTTGTGCATTCTTAAAGGTGACAATGCCTGATATTGAAATATACATTCCCATATTAAGTGCCTGGTTTGCCATATCCCAATCCTCAGTAAAACAATGAAGCACCCCACCACAACACTCAATATTGTAGTCTTTTAAAATGCTTAAAGTATCTTCTTTAGCTGCACGTGTATGAACGATAACAGGTTTTTTGAGTATTTTTGCAGCCTCTACATGAGCAATGAACTTTTGCTTTTGCAGCTGATAACTCTTTGGTTCATTGTAAAAATAATCAAGCCCAGTTTCACCTATAGCTACGCATTTATGGGCTTTATCTGCGTCTATATAATCAATAATCGTCTGTGCGTCTACAGGCTGAACACCTTCTGTTTCACTAGGATGCACACCGACAGAGTAATACACATTTTGAAATGCAGACGCCGTATCTGCTATGGTTTGAACCTCTTCTAGTGTTGTCGAAATTGAGATAATTTTATTAATGCCTTTAGATTTAGCATTTTGAACGACTTTCTCTATTGTTAAACCATCATCTAACCTTAAGTGGTTTAAATGGCAATGTGAATCAATAAGCATATGAAAATTAGATCATGTGCTTTTTATCAACGGCTCGAATTTCAGGTACATTACGCATATACCCATAATAGTCTAAACCAAAACCAAACACCCATTCGTTTTCAACTTCTGTACCACAATAATCTGTTTTTAAAAGACCTCCTTTCTCACGTGGAGCTTTCTTATCTAGCATAACAGCAGTCAGCACACGTGCAGCACCTCGATCCTCGTAATAACGCTTAACTTCAGACAAAGTCAAACCACCATCTAAAATATCATCAAACAAAATAACCGTACGCCCTAATGGATCAATATTAGGTGTTTTTACCCAATTAAGCATGCTAGTTCCTGTATATTCATTACCATAACGACTGGCATGAATATAGTCAACCTGCAAAGGAAACCTTAAACGCTTAACAATTTCAGAAGTGATAAACAATCCTCCATTCATTACACACACTGCAATTGGATTATCTTTAATATGTGCTTGCGTAATTCCATTTGCAAGCTTACCAAATGCAAGTTCAAGTTCTTCTTTAGAAACAACTACATGCGAAGCATCAAAAACTTCTTTAATGAAATGAGGTGTGATTTGTGGCATTTGACGTGAAATTTTATTTATGAAAATTTCGGCTTATTCTATATGATTTCTTACGAAATGCGAACTAAAAAATGCTTAAATTCACTAACAAATCAAATCAATCAATTGACGAAAGTAATTGGGCAAAATGCCTCTATCATACCAACATAATGATGCCTCATGATCGTAGTAGTCATTAGGATTCAAAACAATTATCCTTCCTGGATCACAATATTGCTGATAAAACTGCTTAGTTACAACTGTATAACCTAACGACAATCCAACTAATTGTGCTAGCTGGTCAGGAGAGTTGACAAAGTGACGATCTTTACGTGCTAAGGTCAATAGTTGATACTTTTCCAAATAGCAAAAAGTAATGGTATCACTGGGATCAAAATCGATGATATTTTCGCTTGCAATAATATCACTCACAGTCCTTGATTGCCATTCTTTAGGCACGATTAGCACATAGCGCTCAGGTTGCAATGTTTTTATACACATCTCCTTTGAAACAAAATTATTATTAACGATTGCTAAGTCAACTTTTCCTGTTTTTAATAAATCATGTCTATTTTCAATATCTTGAATTTGTAAGTGAAAGCGAAGTTGTGGATAAGCTTTGGCAATTTTTGCAACAGGCTCAACAATACGCGTTTTCATAAGTGTGGAGGACGATACGATTTTAATCGGAATAATATTTTCACTCTGGTGCATATTTAGACTACGTAAATAAGTATTCTCAAGCTTTTGGATATCATGACAATAACGTAATAATATTTGCCCCTCTGATGTCAATTGCATGCCTTTGCGTGAACGAACAAAAAGTGACACATTAAGCTTTTCTTCTAGTGACTTTATACGTTGAGTAACCGCTGTTTGTGTCAAGTGTAATACATCTGCTGCACTATGCACCGTACCAGCTTTTTCAACAGCAATAAATGCCTGTAATAACGGGCTTAAATTGATCATTAATCTCTCTTCTTAATTATTTATATTGAATTTAAGTTTCAGCAGTTTGCTATAAAAAACATCGTCTTTAACAAGCAATTTAAGAGTATTTAATATTACCTTTAGATGCAAAGTAAATACCAATAATAAGCATAATACTCCACACTACAAATGAGTGCTCAACATGAGTGATATTAAAGATTACACTGAAAATACCTGCCCAAAAGATAAAGCTTGCATTAAACGTTGTTCCCAAGCTTGCTCCAATGCGTTTGATCGCATGATAATATGCCAAATAAGAGCTAGAAGCCGACAACACACAACCAATCATAAGTAATGGTAAAAATAAATGACTCATCACTTGCCACGTCTGTACATAGTCCACAATCAATAATATGATCAAAATCAATAAATAACTTAAAGCAGAAGCACTTTGACGAATGGCTAACAACCAGGAAACATCTTGAGTTGAGGATTTTTGTGCAATTGAAAATAAGATTGATTCCATACCCCAACCAATCATCGCACAACTTGCAAAGATTAAACCAATTAGGATGTGCTCTGCACCTGAGCGTACACCTGTAATTGAGATAAACATGACAGCAATGACAGATAAAATAATACCAACGACTTTTACTTTGGTTGGTTTTTCACGTAATAAAATCATGGCAAATAATAAGGCAATAACAGGGTAACAAGATGTGACCACACCAGCGTAAACAGGTCCTGCATATGCTATACCCATAATACCCGCGACCATTCCTAAGGGTCCTGCACAAATTGCTGCAATCACAAGTGGCCAAAAGTTTTGCAATGTTGTTTTACGCCAATTTTTTATTAAGCTACCACGTATATGATGATAAACAAAAATACCCAAACAAGAAAAACTATCTTGCATAAGCGACAACGCCAATGCAAAAACTAAAACTGCAAAAGTAGCTGTACTAAACAAAGCTTGCTCTGAGTAAATATTGGTTAAAACATCATTTAACCCCCAAAGCATACCTGAAATAATTCCTATAATAATTCCCAAAACCTCCCCCCTAGATTAACCTTCATCGTTGCCAGGTAAACGTTGATAATCTTCTAATTTATCTGGCATTTCAATGTCAAAATGACGATAAGCGTGCAAAGTTGCTACACGCCCTCTTGCAGTACGCATAATATAACCCTGTTGAATCAAATAAGGCTCAATCACATCTTCTATGGTTCCTCGCTCTTCAGATATAGATGCTGCAATGGTGTCTAAGCCTACTGGTCCTCCTGAAAACTTGTCAATTAATGCTAATAAATAACGCCTATCCATTTGATCAAAGCCAACAGGGTCAACATTAATAAGTAATAAAGCTTTATCGGCAACTTTATGGTCAACAACTCCATGCGCTTTCACTTCTGCATAGTCTCGAACTCGACGTAAAAGCCTATTAGCAATTCTTGGTGTGCCACGCGCACGTTTCGCAATTTCTTTAGCTCCTGTTATTTTGATGCTTATTTGCATAAGTTTGGCTGATCGCATAATAATTTCAGTTAAATCATCAACTGAGTAAAACTCTAAGCGTTGTACAATCCCAAAGCGATCCCTTAAGGGTGATGTCAAAAGTCCTGCCCTTGTTGTTGCACCAACCAAAGTAAAAGGTGGAAGGTCAATTTTAATGGAACGTGCTGCTGGTCCTTCTCCGATCATGATATCCAGTTGATAATCTTCCATTGCAGGATAGAGCACTTCTTCAATCACAGGACTTAAACGATGAATTTCATCAATAAAAAGAACATCGTTTGCTTCTAAGTTCGTTAACAGTGCCGCCAAATCACCTGCTTTCTCCAACACAGGACCTGAGGTTTGTTTGAGTGAAACGTTCATTTCATTGGCAATAATATGTGAGAGTGTTGTCTTGCCCAAGCCAGGAGGACCAAAAATCAATACATGATCTAACGCTTCTTTGCGCTTTTTAGCAGCAGCAATAAATATCTCCATTTGTTCTTTAACAACAGGTTGACCGTGATAATCTGGTAATGTTTTTGGTCTTATTGCACGATCTATTTGATTATCTTCCATTTGCTTATTACCAGAGATAATACGATCTGTTTCTATCATATTTCTACATCATACTTAATATTGACTATATAAACAGAAGCCTAACACGTTTTAAAGACAAAAACGACGTGATTTTTAGCTTGTCTTATTTCACATTAGCTATCTGACATTAATAAACGCCTGTTCAAAACTATTTACTATAATCACGCTCTGAAAACTTGCTTTACTTGAAACGACTTATCCAGCACAACAAGATCCGCATCCATGCCAACTTGAATGTCGCCTTTCCGTTTATCAAAATTTAAACTTTTTGCTGCATTAAAACTCGACATCTTAACAAGCTCTTGCAAACTGCATGCACTAAACTTTAACATATTTTTTAAAGCGATATTCATAGTTAGTACACTCCCCGCAAGCACCCCATTCTCCAAACGAGCTTCACCATTTTTAACAATGACTTTTTGTCCCCCAAGTTCAAAAATACCTTCACCATATCCCTGGGCAGACATGGCATCGGTAACTAAAATAATTCCCTCTGCCTCTTTAATACAAAATGTCATCTTGACAATTTCAGGTGCTAAATGTACTCCGTCAACAATAAGCTCAGCAATCACTTTATTTGACATCAAAATCGCAGTTGCAGCACCTGGTTGCCGATGATCCACTCCACTCATTGCATTAAATAAATGAGTTGCTTGAGTAACGCCTTTGTCAATAGCATCAAGCGCACATGCAACACTACAATTAGTATGTCCAATTGAAGCAATCACACCATGTGTGTTACACCAGTCAATAATGTTGTTGGCACCTTCAACTTCAGGTGCGAGTGTAACCTTACGAATCGCATTTCGTGATAAGTTTTGCCAATGATTTAATTTTTCTAATGAGGCTTGTTGTAAATATACGGGATTTTGTGCTCCAATTTTTAAAGCTGAGATAAATGGTCCTTCTAAATGCACCCCCAGAACATTAGCAAAGTGGTGCTCATGTGAATATTGATAACCAAAATCAGCTACATTCGATAACGCATTTTCAATAGCTTCTTCAGTTTGTGTCATCGTAGTTGCCAAAAAACTTGTCACACCTTGACGATAAAGTGATGAACTTATGACTTTAAGTGCTTCTATTTCAGCATCCATTACATCACAACCATTTGAGCCATGAATATGGATATCGATAAAACCTGGCATGATTATATCACTTGCATGGTAATTAACTTTTGGTAAATATTTAAATCGTGTATTTATTTCCCCGAATGATACGATTTTACCATACTCAACAACGAGCTCACCTTCAATGATTTCAGATTTAGTGACAATTTTTGCACCACTTATTCGATAACTTTGCATATCTGCCCCATAAGCGTCATTTCTTGTAAAATTGCATCACCATATCCACATCTACTAACGTAAACGTCTTGCTTATATTGTAATGTCTTTATTGTAACTTTTTTATCAGACATGTACTAGTCTCTTAGTTAGATGTGAAAGTTCATTTTAACAATTTGATTTATAGCAGCAATCATTTGATATAAAAAACCTCTGTATACAATGAAAAATAAATTACCTTACTAGTTTACGATTTAGCACTTCTTTTAAAACTAAAGAGAATAAAGTTTAATTTAGCAGGCTATACTGTCGACTAATTCTATTTAAAATTCAATAATGACAATATATATAACTTATCTTTATTTAAGCACATGCAAACTTCTATCCGTAAAGTGTTACGTCAGATCAGAAAATCTATTCCAAGTATACAAAAAAATCACTTGGCATTAGCGCTTGCCAAGCAGTTTGAAATATACTTCCCAAAGCTTACAAACAAAAACATCGCAAGCTATTTTGCCACAGACGAAGAGATTTCGCCTTATTATATTAATCAGAGGCTTAAGGCTAAAAATAACCTACTTTACTACCCTATCCTTCACTCGTTTCATACTCGTCACTTATGGTTTAGTGTGGATACACAAAAATATGCAAGAAATAAATATCAACTATTAGAGCCTATTTTTTATGCTAACAACATACTTGCACCTTGGGAACTTGATATTATTATTATTCCTTTGGTTGGCTTTAATAAACACAAACAACGTATTGGAATGGGTGGCGGTTTTTATGACACAACACTACGCTACTGTAAAAAATTCAATAATGTTCAATTTATTGGTATTGCATTTGATGAACAACAGCATGATAGTGTTGCAATGAATTCTTGGGATATTACAATGGATGCTATTATTACTCCAACTAAAATTATCAATTGATGAACACTAATTCTAACTTACAAAAGCTCATCATCGACAGACTTACCAAAGCATTTGACCCTTCTATACTTGAACTGATTGATGAAACGCACAAACACCAAAAACACAAACACTTTCAAAGCGGAAAATTTCATTTTAAACTACGGATAGCTAGCCTAAAATTTGTTACACTTAGCACCATTAAAGCACACCAGGAAATCTACACTTGTTTAGGAGATCTGATGAAAGATCAAATCCATGCCTTATCCATTCATATTGAAAATAACTGAATAAACTGAATAAGAAGAGAAAATAATGCAAAAAATATCTGCTTTTATCAAAGCTGAATACGGAGTTGTGCTACCGATTATTCTTTTTATTTTAATCAATTTTATTTTTACAACGTTCAATCCACAAAATATTAGTCACTTTGTAACTGCAGTTACAACGTTTACTATATTTTGTGTAATGCTAATTTGTGCATTTAACGTCGTTAAACATGCTGATCGACTTGCTCATAAATTTGGTGAGCCTTATGGAACGATTATTCTGACGCTTTCGGTCATCTCAATTGAAGTAGCGCTTATTATTACAATGATGCTCATAGGAAAAGGAGATTCTACACTTGCAAGGGATACGATGTTTGCTGTTATCATGATTGCCGTCAATGGGTTTGCAGGCTTAAGTCTACTAACTGGAGGAATCAAACACAACACTCAAATGTATAATATTGAAGGTGCAAGTATCTATATATCTTTATTAATTTTACTGCTTAGCATTTGTCTAATTTTACCCAATTATACTGTTGCTACAGATGCAGGCACCTTCAATTTAAGTCAATCCATTATTGTCATTGTGGTATGTGTTATTTTGTACGCTAATTTTTTGGTGATGCAAACGATTACTCACAGTGATTATTTTCAATTTTCGCTTGATCATAAAAGTCAACAAGGTGAGCAGCATAGCTCGATGAGATCGGTATGTTATCACGTTACTTTACTTTTGATCGGTCTTATTGTGATGATTGCACTATCTAAAAATCTTGGAACTTTTTTAGAATATAGCATTCAAGAAGCAGGTCTCCCTAGTAAACTTGGTGGTTTTATCATCGCTCTTTTAGTGTTGACACCAGAAGGTGTCAGTGCCATTCAAGCTGCCTACAAGAATCAACTACAACGCTCGATTAACCTGTGTATGGGTTCAGCTGTTGCAACTATTTGCTTAACTGTGCCATCTGTAATTGTCATAAATTTAATTCTAGGGCACCCACTTATATTAGGTTTAAATAGTACATCCATCGTTATCTTAATGTTAACTTTTTTTATTAGCCTTATCACTTTTACCTCAAGGAGAACAAGTGTATTTAACGGCGTGGTACTATTAACTGTATTTGCCATTTATTTTGCTTTAATTTTTGATACCGCTCAACCCTTTGCTTAAACTATATACGCTTTACTTTGATTGGAGTATTTCAGCTATTCATGTCAAACGTATCAGTATATACTAACGTACGAATAAGCAACTATTTCTTAATAATGGTTATAATGTCAAAAAATAAACATAGTAAAAGTAGTAAACGTTGGCTGGATGAACATCATAACGATTATTATGTCAGCCAGTCCAAAAAAGAAGGTTTTCGCTCACGTGCAGCATACAAACTTATTGAATTACAAGAAAAGGATAAACTTTTTAAATTAGGTATGCAAATTGTTGACCTAGGTGCAGCACCAGGAGGCTGGTCACAGGTATTAACAAGCTTTGTCGGTGAAAAAGGGAAAGTATTTGCACTTGATATTTTGGAAATGGACCCTTTACCAGATGTAGTGTTTATTCAAGGAGACTTCACCCAAGATGAGTCATACGAAGAACTTATGAACTTAATTAAAGGGCAAACTGTCGATTGGGTGGTTTCAGATATGGCACCTAATATGAGTGGTAATCGAAGTACCGATCAAGCTAATGCTATGTATTTGGTTGAACTTGCATTAGATTTTGCACAAAGTGTATTAAAACCCAAAGGTAACTTTCTAGCTAAAGTCTTTCAAGGTGAGGGTTTTGAAATGTTTGTCAAAAACGTCCAACAACAATACCAAAAAGTTGTCATTCGTAAACCAGATGCTTCACGGACTCGCTCGCGTGAAGTTTATGTAATTGGATTTAATAAATGTTAAGAGAAATATAGATGGGTTACAGACTTTCAAAAATCTATACCAAAACAGGTGACAAAGGAAAAACCGCTTTATCAGATAATAAGCGGATTGATAAATGTACACCTATTATTGAAGTAATTGGTCAACTAGATGAACTAAATGCCGCTATTGGTGTTGTGGTATCCTTCTCTCATCACAACGATATCAATATACAATTACAAAACATTCAACATCAGCTTTTTAATATTGGTGGTGAGTTATCACATCCTCAATTTAGCCAATTAGCGGCTGAGAATATAACAATACTTGAACACTACATAGATAACTTTAACAGCCATCTCACACCACTTAAAGAGTTTATCCTACCAGGTGGCTCTAAGGCTTCTGCACTTTGTCATCAAGCACGAACTATTGCCAGAAGAGTAGAGCGTTGTTATGTTGCACTTAGTAGAAATGAACCTAAATTTACAAATCCATTGATTTTACAATTTTTAAACCGCCTATCGGATTATTTATTTGTACTTGCACGTTTTCTTAACCTTAAGGATAATCACAACGAAATACTATGGCAAAGTCATAGAAGTCAACCACAAGTAGATAATGAAATTATGTTAATTCCACAATCAAACGTCAAAAAGGACAAATAATGAAAATCATTATTTTAGGTGCAGGACAAGTCGGAAGCTCTCTAGCAAAAAACTTACAAAAAGATCACAATATCAGTGTGGTTGATGATAGACCTGAGCGCTTACGCCACATCCAAAACCATTTTGATGTTAAAACCGTATGCGGCTCTGCCTCTCATCCTAACGTCCTTGAAGAGGCAGGTGCTAATGATGCAGATATGATTATTGCTGTCACCAATAATGATGAAGTTAATATTGTAGCTTGCCAAATTGCATATAGCTTATTTAAAATTCCAACGAAAATCGCACGTCTTCGCAATAAAAACTATGCACGTTATCCGCAAATTTTCAATAATGATAATATTCCTATAGATATGATCATCAATCCTTCTGAGCTCGTTACTCAACGCTTAGTACGTTTAGTGGAACACCCTGGAAGCTTCCAGATCGTTGACTTTGCCAATGGGCGCATACAACTTGCAGGTAGTGAAATCTCTGAAGACTCCCCTTTGCATGGTATGAGTATTAAAGAATTTCGTCAAGAACTGCCAGATATTGACGCACGTATTGTTGCCATTTATCGCAAAAAACAGAATATTCTCATTTCAGCTGATACTATATTACAGAAGTATGATGACGTTTTCTTCATTGCTGAACGTATTAACATTCCTGCAATTTTGCGTGAGTTTCAACCACACCAAACTGCCTGCCGCAAGCTGTTTATTGCAGGAGGTGGAAACATTGGTATGGGACTTGCAAAAAAACTAGAAAATGATTATTTAGTTAAAATTATTGAAAACAATTATGAAAAATGCCATCTTGCTGCCGAGACTTTAAATAATACAACCGTTTTAGCAGGAGATGCTTCTGACGCTGAACTTTTAAATGCCGAAAGCATTGATGATACTGACTTGTTTTGTGCTGTTACCAATGATGATGAAGCAAATATTATGTCTGCAATGTTGGCAAAAAAAATGGGAGCTAAAAGCACAATTGCATTAGTCAATAGCCTAAGTTATGCTGAATTGGTTGATGAAACACAGACGATTGATCGAGCCATCTCGCCCCAGCGCATCACTATTGGTGTTATTCAAACTTATTTGCGTAAAGGAGACATGCTCAATATTTACTCACTTTATGGCGGTCAAGCTGAAGCAATGGAAATCGTTGTTCATGGTACAGTAGATAGCTCACCAATTGTTGGCAAAGCTATTAATGAACTGAACTTACCAAAGTCGATTATTATTGGTGGAATTGTGCGTGAGGATAATATCCTGATTGCCCATGACCATTATGTAATCAAATCAGGTGATCATGTGGTTGTGATCATCACAGATATGGATCATATCCGCACTATTGAAAAACTCTTTCAGGTGTTACCTGTTTTTCTATAAGTGCCATTAATCATTTTAACCATTAGGTATAAGCAAGCTTCCAATAATAGAGCATTCCAAAATGGAAAGTTAATAGACTTTCTTCTGCTTTTTTTATATGATGTGCACTAGATTATTTTATGAACGTTTATGTCTTTATAGCTTAAACTTCAAGCAACCAAAATTGAAAGAAAAATAGACTCTTATGATGTTTTATCCACACACTTTTGATGTCATCGTCGTTGGTGGCGGACATGCAGGAACGGAAGCTGCTGCTGCTGCTGCTCGTATGGGAGCAACTACTTTATTGCTAACGCATAATATTGAAACACTAGGGCAAATGTCCTGTAATCCTGCAATTGGGGGCATTGGGAAAGGACATCTTGTCAAAGAAATCGATGCTTTAGGCGGTATCATGGCTAAAGCAATTGACAAAGCTGGTATTCAATTTCGTACCTTAAATGCCCGTAAAGGTCCTGCTGTGCGTGCAACACGTGCTCAAGCTGATAGAACACTTTATAAGTTAGCCATACGCAACATCGTTGAAAATCAAAAAAACCTATCCATTTTCCAACAACCGGTTGATGACCTAATCATAGAAAATGATCAAGTGACAGGTGTTGTTACCCAAATGGGATTAAGCTTTCGAGCCAAAACTGTTATTCTAACTGTTGGTACGTTTTTAGGTGGAAAGATCCATATTGGATTTAATAATTACCAAGGTGGACGCGCTGGTGACCAACCAGCTAACGCATTAGCACAAAAATTGCGTGCTTTAACGTTTAATGTTGCGCGTCTTAAAACAGGCACCCCTCCTAGAATTGATAAGCGCACAGTTGATTTTTCTGTTATGGCGATTCAAGCTGGAGATGATCCTATTCCATATTTTTCATTTTTTAGTAAAGGTGATGAACACCCCATACAGGTGCCTTGTCATATCACCTACACTAACCTTAAAACGCATGACATTATTCTTAAAAACCTAGATCGCTCCGCAATGTATGGTGGAATGATCGATGGGATAGGACCCCGTTATTGCCCTTCTATTGAGGATAAGGTGGTGCGCTTTGCTGATAAAGATCGACATCAAATCTTTGTTGAGCCAGAAGGCTTAGACAGTATTGAGCTCTATCCAAACGGAATGTCAACGTCGTTACCATTTGATGTGCAACTTGAGTTTATCCGAAGTATTAAAGGCTTTGAGAACGCTTATATCACGCGTCCAGGTTATGCTATTGAATATGATTTTTTTGATCCTCGTGGACTCCTACCAAGTTTGGAAACCAAACGTGTTGAAAATTTATTTTTCGCAGGACAAATTAATGGCACAACAGGTTATGAAGAAGCTGCTGCTCAAGGCGTAATCGCAGGATTAAATGCTGCATTAAAAGTCCAAAAAAAACCAAGCTGGTCACCAAAAAGAAATGATGCCTATATAGGTGTGCTAATTGATGATTTAATAACAAAAGGGACACAAGAACCTTATCGCATGTTTACTTCACGTGCCGAGTATCGCTTGGTTTTGCGTGAGGATAATGCAGATGCACGTTTATGTCTAAAAGCCATTGAGCTTGGTTTATTAAGTGAAGAAGACAAGCGTAATTTTTTAGCCAAGTTACAAACAATTGAAGTAGAAACTGCACGCTTAAAGTCGGTATGGATTTCGCCTAAGAGTACTAAAGCAGAAAAACTAGAAGTGTTATTAGGTAAGCCAATGAGTAAAGAAAGTAATTTATTTGACTTATTAAAGCGTCCTGAACTTGACTATCAAAGTCTTACTAATATTACCGAGTTAGGTGAGTTTATAGATCACACCCAAGCAATTGAGCAAATTGAAATTTCAGCTAAATACGCAGGCTATATTGATAGACAAAATGAAGAAATTCTAGTAATGCAAGCACTAGAAAACGCACATATTCCAAAAGATTTCGACTACCAAAAAGTTTCAAGTCTATCTAATGAAGTCAGGCAAAAGCTAGACAATCAACGCCCATCCACTTTAGGAGAAGCATCTCGTATTCAAGGTATAACGCCAGCCGCAATTTCACTGTTAACGATTTACATGAAAAAACTTGGTTTCATAAAAAAACAAGACATACCAACTATCTAGGGAGAAACAATGATCTGGCAAAACATAAAACTCAGTATCAAAAGTATTCTTGTTGCCAGTATGATTTTACTTATTATAGGCTGTGCTACAACTGCAAAATACAGGGCCATTTTAGATCAATGGCATGAACAGTCTATTGATGATTTTGTTCACATGTGGGGTTATCCAAATAATACACTTAAACTTGAGGATAATAAGACAGCTTATGTCTATAGTGACAAACAAATTGTCAGTACCCCTCTTAACCAAATGCCAACAAATATTACAACTGTTCAAAATGGAAATAATACAACCATAATTTCAACACCTGGTGCGATTATTGGAGGTCAAACCTATTCCTTATCCTGTACAACGTGGATTGTATTTGATAACAAAACAAAAAAAATTGTCAATACAACCTTTCGAGGTAATAACTGTATTGCTTATTAATTCTATCTTTAATTTTTAAATAAAATTTAAACGCTTTAATTTCATCCTAATTTTAAAGGCTACAAAATGGATTGCCAAAATAAGAAAACATCGACTTATTAATTTCATTAAAGCTAAAATATAGAATTAATTACCATTTTTTATGATAAATATGTTTTTAGCATGGAAATACTGCAACTTTTTAAATATAATCGGCTTTAAAGTGATCATTAAGCATTTATGAAATTGCTTTGTGATTTTTTGGGAGAACCATTAATAAACGGTGATGAGAGAGAAAAATGAAAGAAGACAATGTTATTTTATTAGTTAGTACAAATCAAGACGATATAATAGCGCTAGAAAATTTACTTCAACGTTATTTGTTCCAAACAATAGCATGCTCATCGGGCGCTAATGCCCTAGAAATCTTGAGCACTCACAAAAATATTAAACTTGTTATATTGGACGTCTTATTACCAGATATGTATGGTATCGAAGTTTGCAAAAACATTCGTGAACGCAATCCTAATATGGCTATTATTTTTGTTTCAAAAATAACAGATGCTACAGAAGTTGTTTTATGCTTTGAAGCAGGAGCTGATGACTATATTGAAACTCCTTATAATCAGCATATACTTATGGCACGCATTAAATCAAAACTCCGTGACCGCAATACACATCATACACCTTATGCAATCACTGGTTCTGTCAAAATTGATGAGCTTAACATTAATGATTATATGCAAATTCAATTTGGTAAATGGGCTTACTATCCGCGTAAATCTTTGGTAACCCATCCAGATCAAGATGAAATTTACTTAACTGATAAAGAAGGTGCTCTGCTTAAGTTATTACTTTCTGATCCAAGCAAAACTTTTATGCGCGAAGAAATTGCCAAATATTTGAACCTTAACATAAAAGAAAGCATGATACGTGATGTTAATATCCACGTTCATCGTTTACGTAATAAACTGACTCAAGGACACAACTCAAGCTCACCGATTAAGGCTGTGCGTTCTCAAGGTTATACACTTGATTCTTATTTAACTTATATCTATGACGGCAAAGAGGTTTCCTGCTTATAATCTTTGGTTTTTTTAATGATGGAGCTCTGTCTTCTTGTACAGAGTGGCTGAACATATGACTGTGTTATAATTTATAGTTGTAACGTATTTGTCACATATTTTATAAAATGTACAAACTATCAAATCAGAAATGAACTTGCTGTGGAAATTGGTTATTGTAAAAAAAATCATTTAAACAATAACGTATCTGCCGCCCTGTCCAATCCTTTACTCGCACTCAGACACGTTTTTAAGTACATCCCTATTCAATTAAAAGCACTTGAATTTTAACGTATAGACAACCTGTTTTTATTGAACAAGAAAACTAGAGAACGAGATAAAATAAGACTAATCCCATCGTGGTGATTCTCTTAAAACCCACTTTCTTTGACCCATAAAATAAGGATTTGTTGCCATAAACTTGCAGCTAAAGACTTTCTTGCAATATTAATAAAGACTTTACCTCGAACGACGTGGGACAAATTATATTGAGGTGAAGCCGTTGGCTTTAATAATAAAAGGAAAATGCTTTCCTGAGGAGTCAGTTTTCCTTCATTGTCAGGCTTTACTGCAATGCTACCACCAAAGATTGAAGCGTGATATGTGCTAAGAGGAACTGCTTTATGAATATAGCTAAGGTTAGCCTTATTTTGATTTTGTGACAGTAATAGACTTGCATGGGAGCTTATGATTTGCGTAATAATCACAGGAGTTTTAGTAAAATCGATGTTTTCAGGTACGAAATATCCGCTTTGATTATTGGTGAGTTTATCGTATTTTTTGGTATCGATATAAGCATGAAGTTGAATTTGATCTTTATTGACAAGCATCATTAGTGCTTGTTTGGCTTTTAGCCATGCTCCAATTTGTAAATCTTCAGATAATGACTCTACAACCCCATCGAATGGTGCATAAAAGTACAATTTTTCCTGTTCTTTTTGTAATTGATTAAGCTCTGTTTGAGTTTGACTGATTTGAGTCATAAGAACTTGTTGTTGTTCAAGCTGAGTTTGAAAATGGACGATATTACGTTGTTGCCACTTAAGTTGTATAAGCTTTTGTTTAGTTTGTACAATTTTAAAATTTAACTTATCAGATTCTAGAACTGCTAAAAGCTCACCTTTCTTGATTGTTTGTCCTTTTTTAACGTATATATTGACGACTTTTGCACCTATCTCAGTGTAGAAGGTTTGTGTTTGATATGACATGGTAGCAGGTAAGGAAATTTGGCTTTGCCAAGGGGTGAAAAAAATCAATATGAGTAACAATAGGATAGAAGTTAAAATAATAGTATGCTTATTAAGTTTAATTCTGCTTTTAATGGTCCACCAAACCTTTAATTCACGATAAATAGGATGTAAGATAAAATAAATGATTTCAATTGCAAAAAGGATAATCCCTAGTGCTTTAAAAAATAGGTGATAAACCATTAAAGCAATACCAAAAAATAGAAAAAAACGATAAATCCAATTTAGAATTGCATAAGTGATGAGGATGTGTTGCCTAGAGATATTAAAATATTCTGGCATCGGTGCATTTAGTCCAAAGAGTATTTCTCTGATTTTCCATCTTGTTAGAGCAAAACTTCTGGTTTGAAGGTTTCGCATACTCAAAATATCAGATAGAACATGATAGCCATCAAACCTTAAAAAAGGACTGATATTGATCAAATAGGTTGTCATTAAGCTATATGTTGCAAGAAAGAAACAGATACTTTTAAGTGCGCCTTCTGGAAATAGAAGCCATGCCCACAAAGCAAAAATAGCTATATAAGTTTCTGTAATAACGCCAGCTAGTGCAATCGTAATACGTTCTTTCGGGTCGTTGACTTTCCAGCTTTCCCCTGTGTCAGTGTAAAGCATAGGGAACATAACAAGAAAGGCAACTCCCATTACAGGCACGTTAAGAGCAAATTTTTTACACATTAAAGCATGACCTAGTTCATGGCAGCTTTTGGCAAAAATTAACGCAATGGCATAAAGTAAAATATATTCAATTGAAAATAAAGCAAAAAAAGTATTGGTAAACTGATCCCATTCGCGCAAAGTAAAGATAAGTGCAAATATTCCAAGAAATGTCATGATAAAAGCAAACGTTTTACCAAGCATAAAGCGAAAATAAGGATAGATTCTATCTAAAAACTTATTAGGTTTAACAAGTGGAACTCGAAAGAATAAATAATTTTTAACAAGCCATAAAAACCAGTTACTCTTTTTAAGAGATTGAATTTTATTGATACTTTTTAATATGGGGTAGTTTTGCTCAATTAGGCAGTTTTGTGATAAAAACTTAAGCATTTGACTTAAATCTTCTTCAGAAATTTGTGCTAAGGATTTACTTTTTATATCTTTAATAAACTCAGCAGGTGGGACGCTTTGCCAATAGTGTAAAATTTCATGTTCTTTCCAACCTAAATGAAAAAAGCGATTATTTAATGTGTCTTGAACAATCCAAGTTGGGCTGTTATTAAAATCCATACCTCCTTTCTCTAAGGTAACTCCTAAGCGAAGGGATGGAAGTATTTCTGGTAGTTCTGTCATATTTTGCATTTGCATAGTGTTACCACCCAAAGAATTGTCTTAGCGTTGTGATCGGTTTTCTAAATAAGTAATAGAATAAACTTACATTTTCCCCCATTAACTTGGCGGTTCCTTGACTACCAATTTTAGGAAGTGATTGATTGGAATCAAGGTAAGCAATGACTTGATAAGCAAGCACTTGAGAAGGTGTAATAGTAGCTTCGAAACTTGAATATTCAATTATGCCATAAACAGGGTTAAGTGGATCAGCATTTAAAAATAGCTTAACTTTATCACCCTTTTGAAAGTTAATTGCATCAGATACAGGTAACCAAATTTCGATTTCGATTTGATTAGGAATAGCAACTTGCATAACGTTTTCACCCGTGACAACTGGTTTACCAATCCATTGATTGGGAGTGTCAATAATAGCGATACCATCTATTGTGCTTCTTACATAAGATTCTTCAATCAAATGACGCGTATAATTAACCTCTAATGCTTTTTCTTGCATTTGAGCTTGTAAAACTTGAATTTCAGCACGTTTTTCTATGTCCTGGTAACTACTTTGAACAGCTGTTTTGTATTTTGCTGTTGCAGTGGCAAGTTCTTTTTGAGCAAGCTCATTAGCATTGACTAAATCACGCTTATCCATATCAAACAAAATTTCGCCTCTACGCACATATTGCTCAGGCATGACAGCAATATTTTCAATTACGCCTTCCATTGGTACAGTAATAATTGCAGGATCCTTGGCAATAATAGAAGCAGGTGCTAAAACGCTTTGTGGTACACGAATGAACATAGCACTCAGAATGATAACAATGAACAACCAAACAAGGCGTCTTCGTTTGCTTTTGAAGTAATATTTAATTCTGCCCAACAAGCCATTTGGTTTGCTTAAGTGTGACCATGCTTGATTGTATGAAAGAGAAATCCAATCGAATTGTTTTAGTTCATTTTCATTTAACATATCTGGGTTTAACAGAATGACCCCACCAATAATATCTTTATTAAGATTGCGAAAGAAATAGATATGAGCATACTTTGCAAGTGGTTCAAGCCATCTTGTTGCAACAGCTTCTGCTACATCATCAATATTTAGAATCAGTAGATCTTTACTTTGATCATAATGGGTAATAATTTTGCTAATAAATTGATTAGCTGAAATTTGATAAGGACTGGTACCGTTGAGTTGGGTGATACCTGAGACACTCAAAATTTTTATGTTTTTATTTTGCCAAGAATTCCACACAATAGCACGTTGATATTCAGCAACAAGTTTGGTTTGGTGCGCGATAAAAAAAGCAAGTTCATTTAAAGTGTGGATTTCACGCATTTCTTGTTGTAAAGAGAGTAAATTAGCTAATACATCTTTCATTTTTAACCCTCTTTTCTATCAGTCACTTTATTTATTTTAAAATGAGCAATTCCACTCATACCTGAGAAAAGCATATCCGTGTTGAGAGTGGATGATTCATCATTTTTAACAAGTTTGCCATAAACTAAAATTGATTGGCTTGCTGGATCTATTTGACTAACAATTTTAATAACTTGACCAGTAAGTTTTATATTAGGTAGCTCCTCTAACATTAAACTAAAGTTCGTCCCAATATGAATTTTGCTTAACCATGAAGACGGTATGTACATTTTGACTTCAAGCTCTCGATTATCAACGATTTCAAGCAATGGATCATCTGTTTTAACCATTTCATTTTCTTGAGCGGATTGATGAACGACTTCACCGTTATAAGGTGCAATAATTTGGCATTGACGTTGCTGGAATAAAATGATATCGAGGTCGGCTTTAGCAATCTCAGACTGACTTTTTGCTTTTGCCAAATCCATTTTACTGGCTGAGTTTAGACGCATAAGTTCAGTTGTACTTTGTAATAAAGCATCAGCCGCCTCAAGCTCAGCGCGAGCACGTAGCATTTTGAGGTCAATTTCTTCACAATCAAATTGTAAAAGTACCTCTCCTTTTTTAAAGACATCTCCTGGTCGAAAATAAATTTTTTGAATAGTCCCTGTCATTGGACTAGAAAGAGAAGCTTTGTTAATTGGGAAAACAGAGGCATATGTGCTTTGTTCGCCGGCATCGGTAAGTTGTTGAAAAGGGGTTATGCCATAAGAAAAACTAAGCAACATAAACAAGGAGATAAATAAACTGCATGATTTCATAATCGTGACTTCCTTTTATTTGAGGCAGTTTTAATATGATTATTAGTTTAGATCAGCGTTTTTATTTGTACAATAGAAAATAACTTTTTGTTATGTAAGTATTTAGCGATAATCATACATATAGGCGCATATTTAATACGTTTTTCTCTTAAGATGGAGTATGCTAGTATGAGTTCTAACAAATGTCGATAATGCAAAATAAGGATAAATAATGCAAGTTAAAGGTTTCAGTTTAGCAACACGTGTCATTCATATGATTGGCTTTGAAATATTTGCTATTGTTATTTTCGCACCTTTAGCTGCTTTTATATTAGATAAGGGAATAATAGAAATAGGTGCTTTAGGCATATTCACTTCGCTTATTGCTATGTTTTGGAACTTTATTTATAACTGGGTGTTTGACGTTTGGGAAGTGCGACTTGGCAAGGATAGGTTTAACCGTAGCGTGATAACAAGATGTATACATGTATTATTGTTTGAATTAGGTCTTTTTATTGTCACCATTCCACTTGTTGCATTTTGGTTAGATATGACACTTTTGCAAGCGTTTTTAATTGATATTGCTTTTGTGGCTTTCTTTTTAATCTATGCTTTTGTTTATAACTGGATATTCGATCTTCTATACTTAAAACTTGTACGCAAAGTAAGCATTTAAATTTGTATAAAATAATCATTATTTAGCACCTTTAGTGTTACCATCTTACGATTATCAAAAACCTATCAGTAGGAAAAATGATGCAAATTTTAGTTGTAGAAGACGATATTATGTTAGGTGAAGGAATAGTTGAAGGCTTAAAGCAGCATAACTACGCTGTAGATTTGATGCAAGATGGGAAAATGGCAGAAATGGCATTAGATACTGAACCGTATGATGCAGTTGTTATGGATATTGGCTTACCTTTTAAAGATGGCATTTCGATTGTAAAAAGCATACGTGCTAAGGGAAACTCAGTTCCAGTTTTACTATTAACCGCGCGTGATGCAATTGATGATCGTGTGCGTGGATTAGATTCAGGCGCTGATGATTATTTAACAAAACCCTTTGATTTATCAGAGCTTTTAGCAAGAATGCGTGCATTGGTACGTCGTTCAGCTGGACGGAGCGATCCTAAAATTAAGTTTGAAGAGTTAGAGCTTGATCCTGCAGCACAAACTGTAACAGTAAGCGGTGAGTTTGTAAAACTTTCAAGAAGAGAATTTGCGTTACTTGAATGCTTGTTAGAAAATACAGGAAAGGTGGTTTCTAAAACGAAGTTGCTTGAAAAATTATATGGTTGGGATGAAGAAGTAGATTCTAATACCCTAGAAGTACATATTCATAATGTACGTAAGAAAATTCAGAATAAATATATAAAAACGTTACGAGGCGTTGGTTATATTGTACAAAAACCAACAGCATAAGCAATAAACCAAGTAAATCAGTGGACTTTAGACATAAAATCATTGAAGATAACCACCATTGATTTGATGGTGTTTATTCTTTAGGTTATGAACTTACAACTGCTGACTCAAAAGGGTGCACTGAGCTTAAGTGCAGTTAACAATATTATTAAGCTTCTTGATGAAGGTGCAACGATTCCGTTTATTGCACGTTATCGCAAAGAAGCAACCGATGGTATAACGGATGCCCAGCTTCGTGATTTTTATGCGCAATATCAATATTTACAAAAACTCGATGTGCGTAGAGAAGAAATTATCAATATTTTACAAGAGCGTGAACTTTACAATAATGAGTTACAAACTGTATTACACAATGCGCAAACCTTGACTGATCTTGAAGATATTTACCAACCTTTTAAGCAAAAGCGTAATACTCGTGCTCAGCTAGCTATTGATAAAGGGCTACAAGCATTGGCTGACCGACTTATGAAAGCTTATGATAGTATTGATGATTTTTATGAGCAAGCGGCACGGTTTGTAAAAGAAAAAGTGACTACTATTGAAGAAGCTATTCAAGGTGCTATGGATATTGCAGCAGAATACTATGCGGATAATCCTAAAGAACGTGCCTTTGTTCGCGATCAAGTGTCACAATTTGGTCAAATGCAGATTAAAATAACAAGAAGCTGTGATAAGAATGGTAACTTTTTCCAATTTGATCAATATCAGTCAAATATTAATAAGATTCCAGCTCATAGATTATTGGCGATTTTTAGAGGCGTTACTGAAAAAGAATTAAGCCTTAAGATTGAAATTGATCATGAACGTTACAAAGAAAATATGGAACGTCATAAACTACCTAAAAATGCAGCTGGTGTATCTTCAATTTTGCTTGATGCCTATTATGATGGTTATAAGCGTTTGTTGTATCCTGCTATTGAGCGCGAGATCATAAATGATTTAAAAGAAAAAGCCGAAAGTTCAGCGATGAATGTTTTTGCTGGAAATTTAGCTCAGTTATTAATGACTCCAGCTGTTCAATCACAAGCGATTTTAGGTGTTGATCCTGGTTTTAAAACAGGCGCTAAGCTTGCGGTGATTAACCAAGAAGGAATGTATCTTGATCATGCAATTATTTATCCTGTGGCACCTTTTAATAAGGTTCAAGAGGCAAATACTGTTGTTACTAAATTAGTCAATAAATATAAAATTGATACCATTGCGATAGGTAATGGGACAGCTTCAAGAGAATTACAAGACTTTTTTGCTCAGTATAATAAAGCGCTAAAAGTGGGACTTCGTTATACAGTGGTATCAGAAGCAGGTGCTTCAGTTTATTCAGCTTCAAAGCTTGCAGAAGAGGAATATCCAGATTTAGATGTAACAATCAGGGGTGCTATTTCTATTGCTCAACGTTTACAAAACCCAATGGCAACACTTGTTAAGATTGACCCTAAGTCCTTAGGTATTGGTCAATATCAGCACGATGTTGATCAAAAAAAATTAGCACAAAAGTTACATGATATCACTGAAGCCGTGGTAAATAATGTGGGTGTCAATCTGAATACGGCCTCTTATGTTTTATTGTCGTATGTATCAGGTATAAATACACGTTTGGCAAAAGAAATTGTCAGTTATCGTAATAAATATGGTGCTTTTACAAGTGTTGAAGAATTAAAAAAAATCAAAGGATTGGGCGACAAAACATTTGAACAATGTTCAGGTTTTATGCGTATCCCAAATGCCAAAAACATATTAGATAACACTGGTGTTCATCCTGAAAATTATAGTGTTGCAACAGCGGTTCTTAAAGAGATATCAAATGGGAAGTTTGAGCAAATAAACATTGTAAGTTTTGCTAAGCGATATAATATTGGCGAAGAGACTTTAAAGGATATTATTAAAGAACTTAAAAAGCCAGGATTTGATCCTCGTAATGAACTACCAGCTGTGAGCTTTAGTGCGAATGTACTGACGATTGAAAATTTACAAGTTGGGACATCTGTATCAGGTGTAGTACGCAATATCACAGACTTTGGGGTTTTTGTGGATATTGGTTTAAAAAATGATGGGATGATCCACATTTCTGAATTAAGCCAAAAGCGTGTTAATCATCCTACAGAAATCGTAAGCTTAAATGAGCAATTATCAGGAGTTAAAGTGATTTTTGTTGATGTTGAGCGCCAACGTGTGGGGTTAAGTTTAAAATAAGGTAAGTTTAGATATTATGACCCTTTTCTTATTGATATAACAACAACTAATTATTGTAAGTAGCAAAAAAAAGATGAATAGAATAACGCGTTTACTACACCTTGAAAATAACGATGCTTATCAAGCTATGAGCATGCCTATTTATCAAGTTAGCACTTTTAATCAACATAATACAGATACATTTGAATATTCTCGTATCCAAAATCCAACTCGTCGCTATCTGGAAGCACAACTGGCGATTTTAGATGAAGCAGATGGTGCTTTTGCCTTGAGTAGTGGATTATCTGCACTTAATGTGACCTTAGGTTTACTTAAAGTAGGGGATGAGATCATTGTAGGTTGTGATTTTTATGCAGGAATTTCATTTATTCTCGAAGAGATGTGCCTAACACGCGGAATTAAGGTAAAGCAATTGGATTTACAAAATCCAGAATCCTTAGAAAAAAATATTAACGAACACACCAAAATGGTCTTATGCGAAACGGTTTCTAATCCTTTACAGAGAGTTACACCTATTTCTGATATTGCGCATATTACTAATCGATATAACATTTGTTTAGTCGTAGACAATTCGTTGATGTCTTCTTATGGATTTATGCCGCTTAACTTTGGTGCAGACATTGCTATACAATCTTCAACCAAGTATTTAGTGGGGCATGCAGATATGACTTCAGGTGTATTGGCTACCAGTCAAAAATACACAGATAAAGTCGTAAAAATTATTCGCCAGACAGGCTATGCTTTGGATCCTTTCCAGTCTTGGTTATTATCTAGAAGCTTAAAAACAATTCATTTACGCATGGATAAGATTCATTATAATACTCAAGTAATTTATCAATATTTAAAAAATACAGGTTTATTTAAAGCAATTTATTATTGTGGTGATGAAAGTCAAAAATATGCCACTTGGCTTATTAATAACAGTATTACTTTAGGTGGCTTGATTGGCGTTGAATGCCACGACCAAGTTCAATTTGATCATTTGTATGAAAAGCTTAAAGCATATTTTCCCAAAACGGTAAGCTTTGGTGCTGTACATAGTTCATTAAGCCATCCAGCTACCATGTCACATAAAGAGACACATAAATTGCAACAAATTCGCTTACAAGTTTCACCATGGTTGTTAAGATTATCTATCGGTTGTGAAGCAGTAGAAGATACACTTACGGTATTTCAGGAATTTATGAATGAAAATAAAAGCAGTCAACAAGCTAAAAGAAGTAAGCAACCTAAGCAAAGTGAAAAAGTTAATAGTTAATGTAGCTAGCTTAAGTATTTTAATGAACATGCTTAGTGCATGTGCACCTGTTATTATTGCAGGGGCGGGGGCTGCAATTGTAGGTGCGAATGTAGTAGGTAGTAGCGTAGATAGCAAAACGAATGTATCAGATAAGAGCATTCAATTTAAAGCGATCTCATTATTAAATGATTACCCTGAGCTTACAGGGAATTCAAACGTTGAACCAGTTGTGTTTAATCATATTTTATTGCTGATTGGTCAGGTCTTGACAGAAAGTTTGAAAGCTGAGCTTGCTAATAGAATGGCTAAGATTCCTGGTGTGAAGGTAGTTTATAACCAACTAACTATCGGGGAGACGGTTGGTATTGGTGGTTATCTTTCTGATAGCTGGATCACCTCAAAAGTAATTTCAGCATTGATTTCAAGCGGTGTTAACAGCTTAAAGTTTAAAGTGGTAACAGAAAAAGGTGTTGTCTATATATTGGGTGTGGTTACAAAAGCTGAAGGTGCTCGTGCATCAGCAATTGCTACAAATGTACCAGGTGTGCAAAAAGTCATTGAAGTTTATGACTATGTATTAGCGCCACAACCTGAGCCAACAAGTGATATAGAATACTCAACAATAGAGAAAGGGGCAGCATAATGCAATATTCGTGTGCTGTGTTTATTGGGCGCTTTCAACCTTTTCATATAGGTCATTTGCATAACATACAATATGCACTTAAAATTGCACAAAAACTTATTATTGTTGTTGGTTCCGCATTTAGAGCGCCAAGTATTAAAAATCCATTCTCTTATGAATTACGTAGAAAAATGATCTTATCAGATCTTATTGCTGTGGGTATTGATATATCACGTATTACCATTGTACCAGTGAGTGACTGGTTTTATGATGAAAATGGTTGGAAAGATGAAGTGACATCCTCAGTATATAATCATGTAAGAGCAACTGAAAGTATTGCAATTGTAGGCCATGAAAAAGATGTCAGTAGCTATTACCTTAAATGTTTTCCTAAGTGGTATTATATTAATGTAAACAATTTTAATGGATTTAATGCAACTGATTTTCGGATGAAATTCTTTGGTAAACATAATTTAGATGAGACTTATTTAGTCAATAATTTAGCATTAGATGGTACACGTGAAGCTTTGCGTCAATATATACAAACACCTCTATACCAAGACCTTTGTGATGAATTTGATTACATACAGAGTTATCAACATGCATGGCAAGATGCGCCATATAAACCTATTTTTGTGACAACTGATGCGATGGTGCTGTGCAATAAGCATGTGTTACTCATTCAACGCAAGCTTGTACCTGGGAGAAATCTATGGGCGTTCCCTGGTGGTTTTTTGGATCAGGATGAACGTATAGTGGATGGGATGTTACGCGAGCTTGAAGAAGAAACCAGTATAGACATCAAAAGTTATGAATTTAGTCAAAAACTTATTGCACAAGAGGTATTTGATTATCCTGAACGTTCATTAAGAGGTAGAGTGATTACTCACTTAGGCTTATTTATATTACAAACCGACTCTTTACCAAAATTGCAAGCTCAAGACGATGCAAAATCGGCAAAATGGATAAAGCTTACTAAAGTAATTGAGAAAATGTCTGATTGTTTAATCGATGATCACTACCAAATCATTCGCTTTATGCTTACAAAGTATAAGCTAACGGATTAATCAACATAGGGAAATTACGTTTTTTTTATTATTTTTTATTGATAGTATACTAATTTAAATGATCTGCGCTAGACTCAAAAACAGATAAAGTGTGTTGAACCTAAAAGGAGATTATTATGAAAAAACTACTATCACTTATCGTTATGGCCATATTTTTAAGCGGTAATATTGTATGGGCAGAAAATAACGATTTTGTGGCAAATTCAACAATGACTAAAAATGTGCAGTATAATCACTTTAAAGCGGCATCAGTTGAAAGTCGTAATGCAAAAGTATATTTTCAGGATTTAAATTAAATCAAGGATGATTGCCAATTAATTGGATGTTTCTTTTTGTTTTTCCACTTTTTGCTGATAAATTGTATCAAAGTTAACGGGCGCTAAACAAAGTTGCGGGAACCCTCCTTTTGCGACTAAATCAGAAATGACTTCACGTGCATAAGGATACAGGATATTTGGACAAAATGCGTATTGGGCATGATCAAGTTGCTTATCTTCCATATTGGCGATTACAAAAATACCAGCTTGTTGTACTTCAGCTGAAAAAGCATCAGTTGTGCCAGATTTTACCTCTGCTTCAACTGTAAGCACCACTTCATACATGTTATCTTCTGGTAAATTGTTAACTTTAGTATTAAGTGAAACAGTTAGTTCAGGTTTCCATTCTTGTTTGAAAGCATTAGCACCTTTAGGAATCTCAAAAGATACATCCTTTGTGTAAATTTTTTGAATTTGAAATTGAATCTCAGTGTTAGGTTTCTCAGTAGTCATTTCTTTTCCTTAATTTGTGGTTAATTAATATTACTCAAAAGCGCATCAAGTTTATGTTGACGTTCTAGTGCATATAAATCATCACAACCACCAATATGTTGATTATTGATAAATATTTGTGGTACGGTTGTACGTCCAGATGCACGATCAATCATTTTATGACGAAGCTCAGGTCGAGCGTTTATGTCATATTCTATAAAGTCAACGCGTTTTTGCGTTAGTAACGCTTTAGCATCAATGCAATAAGGGCAAGTTGGTTTGGTATAAATTTCAATCATCAACTTGCTCCTATTTTTTTGCTTTGCTTAGTTTGCTAGCAACTTCATGTTCATCCTCTTTTTTATCAATTGGGAGATTATTATTCAACCATTGCTTAAAGCCACCTTTTAAAACGTAGACTTTATCAAACCCATCTTTTTTGAGCATTTTATAAACGACAGTGCTACGAGTACCTGTGTCACAATAAATAACAATAGGTAAACTTTTATATTTATTCAAAAACTTAGTGCTTGATTTAAGATTGGCAATTGCACTGTTTATGGCACCAATAATATGACCTTGATTGTAATCTTTACCATCACGAATATCTAAGAAAATACCTTTTTCACGATTATTAAGGTTAATAGCATCTTGAGCAGAGAGACTAAAACGTTGATATTTAGTTTGGCGAAGTTCAAAAACAATATAAACCAGGATCGCAAAGATAAAAACAAGACATAAAAGTATATTTTGTGAAATAAAATGACTTAAGTTCGACATAACCTTCCTAAGTTGTAAAGTGGTATTGAATTGGAATCTAGAGCGAATTATAGCGGGTTTGAAAATCAATGAGAAGTTAAACTTACCAAGGTTTTCTTCACTATCTGTTGCAATGGTTTAATCCAGTGATTAATAACCGAACTTTTACGATAAATAAGACCAATTTCTCTATAAGGGATGGGTTCTATAAAATCGATATAGTGAATACCTTTATATGGACTAAAAACTGTTGCAATTTCAGGAATGATTGTAATGCCAAGTTTAGCAATTACCATTTGACGAAGAGTTTCTAAACCAGTTGCATTACACTGTATGCTTTGCGCAGGATTTAAATCTAGTGCTAATATTTGATCGCGTAGACAATGACCTTTTTCTAGAAAAAGCATGGCTTCGTCATTAAGTTTTGTAATATCAACTTTTTTTTGCTTGCTAAGGGAGTGACCATCGTAGACAGCAAGTTTAAATTTGTCTTTAAATAAAGGAATAAAATCCATACCTTGTGGTAAGGATGTTTTAGCAATAAATGCAGCATCAATTTGACCATTTTGTAGCATCTGAATTAAAGTGTCTGTCTTTTCCTCGATTGGATAGATGTTGACTGTGCTTTTTTCTTGTTGACTTATACGAATCAATCCTGGTAGTAAATATTGTGCTAATGTCGGAAATAAACCAACTTTAAAAAGCTTAGCTTCCTCTTTGTTATACAAATTAGCCGCACGTTTAATATCTTGTGCCAAGGTTAATAACCCTTGTGCTTTTGCAATGATCTCCTCACCTATAGGTGTAACAAAAATACTTTTTTGAAAACGCTCAAAGATTGCTACACCTAACTCTTCCTCTAATTTTTTAACTTGCATACTAAGTGCAGGTTGACTGACAAAACAAATCTGTGCTGCTTTGTTAAAATTTTTATATTTAGCTATTGCAACAATATACTCAAGATCTCGAATATTCATAGTCAATTCAAACTTACGCAAGTTAAAGCTATCATTTAGATTTAAGCTTACTGTATTTTATGCCAAAATAAACCTCAAAATTAAAACAATAAAGATTTATTTAGCTTATGATGCAATATACTGCTCAATCAATAGAGGTTTTATCTGGGTTAGATCCTGTTAAACGCCGCCCTGGCATGTATACTGATACGCAAACACCAAATCATATCGCACAGGAAGTGATTGATAATAGTGTTGATGAAGCGCTAGCAGGATATGCAAGTAAAATCTCAATACATGTGTACATAGATGGTAGTTTTGAGGTAGAGGATAACGGACGTGGTATGCCTGTTGATATTCATTCTGAAGAAGGAGTTTCTGGGGTTGAGCTTATCATGACACGCTTACATGCTGGCGGTAAGTTTTCAAGAGAAAATTACTTATATTCGGGTGGCTTGCATGGTGTGGGAGTGTCGGTTGTAAATGCGTTAAGTTTACGAGTTGAAGTACAAATAAAGCGTGATGGTAAGCGTTATTTTATTGTATTTGAAAATGGAGACAAGGTTCAGGATTTAACAGTAATAGGTGAAGTGGGCAAGAAAAATACTGGGACTATCGTGCGCTTTTGGCCTGATCCTAAGTATTTTGATAGTCCTAAGTATATTGTACGTAAACTAAAAAATCTTCTAAAAGCAAAGGCTGTTTTATGTCCTGGATTAGTTGTTGATTATCAAAACGATGAACAAAATGAGCAAGTCACATGGCAATATGAAGGAGGTTTGTTAGCCTATTTACAGGAGAAGGTAGAAGAATTTGAGATTTTACCGCAAGTGCCATTTTCAGGTTCATTTACTGATGGTCAATATGTTGTTGATTGGGCACTGTGTTGGTCTCAAGAAGCGGACAACCTTATAACAGAAAGCTATGTTAACTTAATTCCCACGCCTTTGGGTGGAACACATGTCAATGGGTTAAGAAGCGGTTTATTAGATGCGATGCGTGAGTATTGTGAGTTGCATAATATTTTGCCACGTGGTGTTAAAATTATACCTGATGATGTATTTGTGGGCTTAAGTTATGTATTATCAATTAAAATGCCTGAACCACAGTTTTCAGGTCAGACAAAGGAGAGATTGTCTTCACGTGATTGTGTTAGTTTTATTTCAATACATGTCAAAGATGCATTTAGTTTATGGTTAAATCAAAATATTGAAATTGCAAATCAAATTGCAGAAACAATTATTTCACGTGCTCAAAAGCGTCTAAAAGCAGAAAAAAAAGTAGTACGTAAAAAAATAACTCAAGGTCCGCAATTACCAGGAAAGTTAACAGACTGTGTCGGTCAAGATACACAATATACAGAGCTTTTTTTAGTAGAGGGTGATTCAGCAGGAGGGTCAGCAAGGCAAGCGCGTGACAGAGAATTTCAAGCAATAATGCCATTACGTGGCAAGATTTTAAACTCATGGGAAATTGACTCATCAGAAGTATTGTCGTCACAAGAAATTCATGATATTTCGGTTGCAGTTGGTGTTGATCCAGGAAATGATAATTTAGAGGGCTTACGTTATGGTAAAATTTGTATTTTAGCTGATGCTGATTCGGATGGTCTACATATTGCAACCTTGCTTTGTGCATTATTTTTAAAGCATTTTAAGCCGTTAGTAGCCCAAGGGCATGTTTATGTTGCCATGCCTCCACTCTTTAGAATCGATGTAGGAAAAGATGTTTATTATGCTTTAGATGAGGCAGAGAAAAATATTATTTTACATAAAGTTGCACAAAATAAAAAATCACTAAAGCCGAATGTTCTTCGCTTTAAAGGACTTGGGGAGATGAATCCTATACAATTAAGAGAATCAACAATGGCTATAGATACTCGACGTTTAGTCCAGTTAACGTTGTCAGATGATGAAAGCTTTGATATAGAAGAGTTAGATGAAATGCTATCTAAAAAGCGTGCGCTTGATCGCAAAAATTGGCTAGAACAAAAAGGAAATCTCGCAGATATAGAATAGTTTTACTTTTTTAGTGCTAACTTTTAAAACACGTGCAGTATCGCGAATACCACTCTACCATTGCTAAACATATCAAACACTACCAATAAAACGTGTAAATAGACTCAACGTTTTCTCTATATCTCTATCGCTATGTACACTTGAGATAAAACCAGCTTCAAATGCAGAAGGCGCAAAATACACTCCATGCTCTAACATAAAATGAAAAAAGCGACTAAATGTTTCAAGGCTACAAGTTTTTACTTCATCAAAAGTACGCATATCTTTAGCTTTTGTGAAGAAAAGCCCAAACATACTGCCAATTGACTTTGCCATAAATGGGAACTTATGTACCTGTGCAATACGATTTAGACCTTGCACTAAAGTCTTTGTTTTTTCTGTCAAGCATTCATAAAATCCAGGCTGGCTAATTTTATTTAAGGTAATTAAACCTGCTATCATTGCCACAGGATTACCTGATAAAGTACCTGCTTGATAAACGGCACCAGAAGGCGCCACCATCTGCATAATTTCTTTTTTACCACCAAATGCACCAACAGGCATACCGCCACCTATAATTTTGCCAAAAGTTGTCAAATCCGGTGTTATCCCATATAACCCTTGTGCACCTGTTAAGGCTACTCTAAAACCTGTCATTACCTCATCAAATATCAGTAAAGCTTGATTTTGATCACAAAGCTTACGTAGTTGACTTAGAAATAAGGGGTCAGGTTCAATTAAATTCATGTTTCCTGCAATGGGCTCCAAAATGATACAAGCAATTTCGTTAGGGTATTTTTCAAATAACGCTTCAACACTCTTAATATCATTAAAAGACGCTGTAAGTGTGTCTTTGACCGTGTTTTTAGGTACTCCTGGTGAGTTTGGTACACCAAACGTTAGTGCGCCAGAGCCTGCTGCTACTAAAAATTGATCAGCATGACCATGATAACAACCTGCAAACTTAATAAGTCTATCGCGCTTAGTAAAACCACGCGCCAAGCGTACAGCACTCATTGTAGCTTCAGTGCCTGAGCTTACAAAGCGTACCATATCAATGCTTTCAATCAACCCACAAATTTTCTGCGCCAGCTTTACTTCCAACTCACATGGAGCACCATAACTTAAGCCAAACTCGACTTGTTGTTGTACCGCTTTGATGACATCATCGTCAGCATGCCCTAAAATCATTGGTCCCCATGAACCAACATAATCAATATATTGATTACCCTCGACGTCATATACATAAGCACCTTTTGCTTTTGCAATAAACCGTGGTATGCCACCCACTCCTTTAAAAGCACGCACAGGAGAATTCACTCCCCCTGGTATGACTTTTTGAGCTTGATCAAATAAATTTTGTGAGTTCATCATTTTTATTTCTTTGATTTCCTATTAATTATTCTATCTTCAACCACATCCATCAATATGTCAGTAGCATTAACACCAGTTTCATTATAAATCTGTTGGGTCATTGTTGGACTCGTGATATTGATTTCAGTCAAGGTGTTACCGATGACATCAATACCTGCAAATAATACACCATTCGCTTGTAAATCACGACCAACGATATGTGCAATTTCATACTCTTCGGCATTAATCTTTCGAATTGAAGTAGAGGCACCGCGTGCTAAATTACCACGACTATCTTCACCACTTGGAATACGTGCCACTAAATATTCTAAAGGCTCACCATCAACGATGAGAATTCGCTTATCTCCATCTTTAATCGCAGGTTGATATTGCTGCACCATGATAAACTTAGATTCATATTGAGTGATGGTTTCTAAAATAACATTTTTGTTTGAATCGTTCGGTTGAATACGAAATATCGATTCTCCGCCCATACCATCTAAAGGCTTCACTACCACATCTTTATATTTTTCAATAAAGGTTTTTATATGCTTAAAGCTACGACTAACCATTGTCTTGGGTGAAAACTGAGGATAGTTGTTAATTGAAAATTTTTCATTAGCATCACGTAAAGTTCGTGGCTTATTAACAACCAAAGCACCTTGTTTTTCTGCTAATTCCAAAATATAAGTGGCATAAATAAACTCCATGTTAAAAGGTGGGTCTTTACGCATAAAAATCACATCAAACTCACCTAATCTCATCTTATCACCAGGTATAAGTTGATACCACTTATTATGCTCTTTAGAACCCGTCAGCATTAACTCATAACCTATCCCATAGGCAACACCATCCTCAACGAAAATGTCATTAAGCTCAAAAACATATTGTTGCCAATCCTTTCTAGCAACAGATAACATCATCATATACGCAGTATCTTTTTTAATATTAAATGTATGTAAAGGGTCGATAATAAACGCAACTTTCATTTTTCTTCCTTAATTTTAATAAAGTAAGATGATACAAGCTTTAAGGGTGGACTTTAGACCTTATCAAACAATACTTATGTTCAGTTTTATTGTTCAAATACTTCCTTTATTTTATAAAGTATCCTCAAGCAACACTTGTGACTTTACCGCTTCATCAATTTGTTTTAACTGCATTAATAATGGTTTCATCTTCTGAATTGGCCAAGCATTTGGACCATCGCTTAACGCCTTTTCTGGATTGGGATGGGTTTCCATAAATATACCAGAAATTCCGGCGGCAACTGCTGCTCTTGCTAAAACGGGTACGAACTCACGCTGCCCCCCTGATGAGCTCCCCTGCCCTCCAGGTAATTGCACAGAATGCGTTGCATCATATACAACGGGAGATCTTGTTTCACGCATAACTGCCAATGAGCGCATATCAGAAACTAAATTGTTATAACCAAAACTCACTCCTCGCTCACAGACCATCAGTTGTTTGTTGCCTGTTGTTTTAGCTTTTTCCATCACCTGTTTCATATCCCAGGGTGCTAGAAATTGTCCTTTCTTAATATTGACAGGCAAACCTTGTTCACATACACGAACAATAAAGTTTGTCTGACGACATAAAAATGCTGGTGTTTGTAACACATCAACAACAGCTGATACTTCATCTAAAGGCGTATCTTCATGGACATCTGTCAATACAGGAACCTGTATTTCTTTTTTAACTTTTTCTAAAATTGCTAAACCTTTCCCAATGCCAAGCCCTCGAAAGCTGCTTATAGATGAACGATTAGCCTTATCAAACGACGACTTATAAATAAATGGGATATTAAGTTTTACTGTAAGTTCTTTTAGATAACCTGCCGTCTCAAGTGCCAGTGTTTCAGACTCAATCACACAAGGACCTGCAATAAGGAAAAAAGGCTTATTTAAGCCAACTTCAAAATCTAATAATTTCATACGTAACTCTATTGCTATCAACAAATAGCAATAGTGTAATATCGTGATCTATAAATAGAAAGGAATTTCAAAGCATAAAACTTAACGTTAGCAACTAACCCGAACATCATCGATGAGCTTGCGCCTATGCTTGAAGCTGCGTCTAAAAGCTATCAGGTGTGTAAGGCGAGGATTGATGCTGCTGAGAAATTTGTGGCTGAGTTTGAGAAATCTAGTAATGACTAAAACACAAAAAATCAAAGTATTCCTAGCATACCTCATCCTTTACACCATCAATTGATCTTCACGCAAAAACTGATGATAAAGTCAATAAATGAACCATCATTTAATTAATACTGGTTGAAACTTGGTGCCTTTACCATCGTCTTCAACTTTACGAAACGGTAAGGTAAACGAAAATCTTGGTCCTTCAAATAAGGAATCATTCAATTCTTGACCATCACAGAGCAAGTCAGCATAATACTTCGCTAACGAAAGATCATAAGCAAAGTTATGCTTGTCCATAGCAATGTGCGATTGCTTTTTATACATTAAATGTTCCGCTCGGATATTATCTTCTTCCAACTCCAAAAACGGCATATTACCTGTAAATGCAAAGGTGACATAAAGTTTGTTATGTATTCCATCTTTGGCAGTAATCTTTAAATATATATCTTCTTTTCGACTCTCTTTATCTATCGCTTTGGTGTAGTTAGCCAGTAACGTGCGGATAATGTGACGAACTTTTTTATAATCAATATAAAGCTTTTGTTTGGATCTTTCGTCCATATCAAATGAGACACTCACATCGAATTCTGAGCTGATTGAAGCATCTGCTATATCTATTTCGGTTTCTACCAATTGTTCTAAGTAAGTTGGTATTTCGTTTTTTTCGTTAATATTTTTATATTTTTCTTCTTCGCCTATAATTGTGCTAGTCATTTTTTGGTACATGGTGTACATTTCAGATAGGCTTTCGTTTATGTTATAGAAATCATTATTGAGGTCAGTTCTGACTTTATCTGGAATATCAAATTGCATTAACCGTTTCTCAATATTGTCAATTGCGTCTGAAATGCTTTTAAGGGAATTAACAGCATCATATCCAAAGGACTTAAGATAACTTCTTTGAAACTTTAATTTTTTCTCGAGTTGGTTTTTTTGGCGGATGGTTTCTTCTTCAAGGCGCTTGCGTTCGGTGATGTCGATAGAAATGCCACAAGTACCAATTATTTCTCCATTTGAATTATACATAGGTGAATGAGTAGCATCAAAGATTTTTACCTCACCAGTGGTAATATCTTTAATAGATTCTTCAGCTTTAATTATTTCTTTTTTTTCAATAGCTTTTTTTGCATTTTTAGTTAGTTCTTCAGCAATATCTTTTGGATAAAAATCAAATGCGGATTTACCTATGATGTCTTCTTTTTTTGCTCCAATGTTATTAAATAATAGATCATTAGCTCCTAAAATTTTTTGTTTGAGATCCCCCAGTAAAAAATTTCCGGAACAAGGTTTGCAAACTCATTCAATGATGTTGTCATATCCTTTTCATTTAATATATTCATATTTAATATCCTTAATTTATAAGTACAAGTACGTATTAGAGATTTTAATGGCAGTTTCACTTATACTTTTATCAAACAGATAAATCTAAAAACTCCAATACAGCAATCATATCTAAAAGTTCTAAGATATACAGCACTGGAGCCGTAAATAACAATACCCCAACAATGGAGATGGCTTTTTTGTGTGCTTTGAAAAGCCTCATCATTTTTATTTTTGCGCTATTTGTCAGCTTATCAAACCTTATCCACCACTGTTTCAGCCTGAAATATTTAGGAGCAGTTATAGGTGTTTCTACAGTCCCATCAAAAGTACTGGCTAACCTATCAACGTAAGCTGTTAACTGTTTGTTATTAATCATAGGCCATTCAAAATTCATCATTTTAAACATTGATTCCGTCTTACTTTGTAAAATTGTTGCACTATCATTCTTAATGACATGACTATTCTTTCCATCTGGTTGCCATCCCATGCGTAGTAAAAATCGTCCAATTAAATCACAATCCTCATTTTTATGTAAATAGTTTATTAACTTATCAATAAATGCTTCAAAGTTTACTGTGATAATTTTATGATCGCTCGATTTGAGCATTTGAGAGAGTTGTATTTTATTAGGATTAAATACATGGTGGATATGATTATTCAACTCATTTTTATCGAACATTTTAATAATCGCTTGTGCCGTTATATCCGCAGGCGAAATCTCTACCTCATTCATACTATCGGCAATGCAACCTAATTTACGGATAAACTTAACATAGTTAGCAAAAGAGTTATTTTCAACATCCTCTTGTACTTTCCCGTTTTGTTGCATAAAGGCTAAATTACCAACACGATAAATACTGCTGTTAATGCCTTTTTCACGCCATTTAATTGCATTGATTTCACCAAGGTATTTTGTTTTATTGTAAGGTGAGTTCCATTGTCCATCACTCGTTAATTTATCATCTTCGGTAAGGACGGTTTCATTGTCGTGGCTAATGCCTGTCATCACGGAGTAAGTCGAAATATAATGAAAATCTTTTAAGTTGGTCAGTTGACAAAGTTCAAGCAAATGAATTGTTGCTTGTACATTAGCATTATAAAAGACCTGTTCAATCCCGTAGTGTTTTGCTAAAGCAGCACAATGAATAATGCTATCTATATTTTTAATCAGTTTATGATATTCACTATCTGCTAATCCAATCTGCTCTTTTTCTAAATCACAAGCAATGTAAATAATACGATCACTAAAATGATCTTGCAGAGACACGTCAAAATAAAATTGGTATTTATGTGCCATACGTTCCCTTGCATGCACTTCATCTTTAGCTCTAACACAAAGGTAAATTTGATAGGATGTTAAAGTCAATAACTGGTGTAACAGATTGCACCCTAGAAAACCAGTGGCGCCAGTCAATAATACCGTTTTAATTGATTGGTTTGTGTAATGTATTATCGGCATATGGGCTACTTCTGCCAAATATTGCTCTTTTTTAAGCAATGCAGCCGAATTCAGTGGTTTGTTATGATGCTGAGTATAATACTGTTTAATTTGTGCTAATTTAGCAATCAATAAATCATGTGTAATACGTTTATTATAGGCAAGCTTTCTGGGTGTGCGTAAATCAAATATTTCAGCCACATCAATCTCAAGATTTGATTGTAAGACCATTGATAGTTGAATTGCCTTAATAGAATTACCACCCAGTCTAAAGAAATCATCATCAATGCCTATTTTTTCAATCAGTAATACCGTAGAGAAAGCCTGACAAACAAGTCTTTCCTGTGCAGTCCTTGGCTCAATATAAATTTGAGCACTTTGGAAGGGAATATCAGGTAAGACCTTTATATTAACCTTGCCATTAATAGTTAATGGTATTTCATTGATTTGCAAGGCAGCACTGGGCACCATGTAATGTGGCAACTTGTTAGCAAGTTGTTCTACTATTAATTCAGGGCTAATGGGATGATGTGCAGTGTAATAAGCAAAGAGATATTGCTCGTCATTAACGGATCTATTAATGACAACTGCTTGGTCAATACCTTCAATAGTTGTTACAGCATTTTCAATTTCACCCAATTCAATTCTAAAACCACGGATTTTAACCTGAGTATCTTTGCGTCCAATGTACTCTAAATTACCATCAGGTAACCATCTAACTAAATCCCCTGTTTTATATAAGCGATCATAGCCTTTTTGTTTGTCTTCTTCAGTCGCAAAGGGATTAACAATAAACTTTTCAGCAGTCAATTTGGGTTGGTTTAAATAACCCCGTGCCAATCCGGCTCCACCAATATATAACTCTCCAGCAACCTCAATTGGTACAGGGTTAAAATGTCCATCGAATACATAAGCGGTTGTATTATCTATTGGTGTGCCAATCTGCTCGACTTCATCATAATGTATATGCTTGCATTGAGCATAAATAGTCGCTTCTGTTGGACCATATAAATTAAATAATTGAACCTTGTGACTCCAATGGGATGCCGTTTTAGCATTACAAGGCTCACCTGCATAAGAGATGGTTTTTAGATGCGAAACATGTTGGTGTGGCAGTTGTGCTAGTACAACAGGTGGTAAGTAGGTATGGGTTATTTTATGCGTGTTAATGTAATCAATGATTCTACTTGGACTTTTTCTTATTTCACTTGAAAATATATGTAGAGAAGCCCCTTTAGAAATCGGTGTAAAGATTTCAGCAATTGAAACATCAAAGTTAGTAGAGCTAAACTCAGTTAAATGATCTTTATCAGTTAGTTTGTACAACCGTACTAAAAAAAGAATGGTATTAATAAGGCTTTTGTGTTCAATCATAACCCCTTTAGGTTGTCCAGTCGTCCCAGAAGTATAAATCACATAAACCAGATCATTTGATGTGTTTACAGTAGTCAAATTATCAATTGGTAAGCCTTGATAGCAATAATTATCTAATGAAATAATGTTTGCCTTTGAAAGGCTTTGTAATCTTGAGACATAACGAGACTGTGACAAGATTAAAGTTGCTTGTGTATCATCAAGTATATATTTAATTCTTTCATCAGGATAACTGGGGTCAATGGGAACATAAGCGGCACCTGATTTTAAAATCCCCAAGATGCCTATAATCATTTCTAAGCTTTTATCTAAGCATAAAGCAATCAAGGTATCTGGTTTGATCTCAGCAAGTGATCGCAAGTATTTTGCTAGTTGATTGGCTTTAGCATTTAACTGCGCATAGGTAAGCTGCTTACCTTCAAAAACAATGGCGATATTGTCAGGGTGTTTTTGAGCCTGTTCTTCAAATAATTGGTGAATGGTTTTATTTTTTTGGTAAGGTTTATCCGTTTTGTTCCAATCGTATAGTAGTTTTTTTTTTTTTTTTTTTTTTTTTTGATCAATGGACATTAATTCATATTCAGATAATTTCTTATCTGTGTTGGTTAATACTTCATTGATCAAGTTTTCAAAATATTCAATAAAGTAATTGGGGATATATTTTTGATTATATTTTACCTCAAAGTAATCAGACATGTTTTCATAAGCTAGAAATAGAGTCTGATTTTCAGCATAATAAGTTCTAAATTCTGAGCAGATGGAGTCTTTAATCATAAGTTTTGGAGAAATGATCAAAGTTTCCATTACTGATATATTCGGCTTTACATCAAACCTCAAACACTTCCCTATCTCCTCAAAAGCAATGTTCTGACATTCTCTGTCCTTTTTGTATTGAACCTTTATTTTCTCAAGCAATTCCGCAAATGTCATTTCGCCAGATAATTGAATCCGCATTGGAAACATACTGACAAAATAACCAACGATTTTACTAAATTCAGTCGGGCGTATGTTTTTAGGATAGGACACAACTAAGTCATTTAAATGAAAACATCTCAATACAAACGTACTAATTAAGGCATTAAAAAATATAAAAGGCGTGGTTTTGTGTTTTTTAAGAAACTGATTGAATGTTTTGGGTTCGATATCAATTCGCTTACGATTGATTTGCCCTGTGTCATCATGGTTATATTTAACAAGATCATTTTGATTGCATCCTTGAAGATAGTGCTGCCAATAATCAATGGTTTCTTTTTTACTTTTGGCAATGATTTCTTCTTCATAATCTAAGTAATCAGCCAATTGATAGGTTTGAAATTGGGTAATGGCATCCAATCCCTCATTATAAAGCTTTTCAAATACTTGACTAAATATTGTCGTGGTTAGTCCATCTGAAATAATATGATGCCAGACAAACTGAAAATAATACTGATCATGATCTGTTTTAATCAGTATGGCTCTAAATAGCCAGTCCTTTTCAAGATCAAAAGGCTTGGCTCTTAATTGTTCAAGTGCAGCAAGAATTTCATCTTGAGTAGAATGGTATAATTCCTGATAAATCACATCTCCATCAAAGCGATCAAGGATGATTTGATTTGCTTCGCCGTCCTTTTCAATAAACCGTGTTTTAAAAGCTTCAAAATAATTACCAATTGTTTGATATATTGCTGCAAACTTGTCTCTATCTAAGTTACCCCTAACTTGATATGAAATCGCAATATTATAATTATCCGCATAAGGATTAAGTTTGTAGGCATACCACAACTCTTCCTGCTGCTTTGTTAATTTAAAGTACATCCTTTGATCTCCCCATCTTTGATTATAAACTTCATACTTATAGTATGAGTAAAATGAGATCAAAACACCAATAAACATTCGTAACAAAAGGTTTTGTTTTGATTGCAGTTACTGATGACACTTAAAGTACAAAAAACATCAATTTGATGAATAAAAATCAGTTGCATTATATTTGAACTTGGGTATATAACGATTCTCTTCTCAAGAGAAGAGTTTTTAGATATAAGTAATTAATTTAAGTCATTTTCTTGCTAATTTGGTAAATCCTTTTTTTGTCAGTGGAAAGGAGGTTGCGATTAAGAAATGGGGGTCTCTTAATAATGATTCAAAATTGATAGTATCAATCATGTTATTTTATTTCAACAACTTTTGTTGGATAAATTTTT